>NZ_JBEYFB010000030.1:37950-111911 GCF_040634135.1 Streptomyces sp. NPDC007164 | reverse complement strand
CTTGCCCTGGGCCTCCTTGTCGTCGGGGGGTGCGACGGCCGCGTCCTGTGCGGATCTGGACTCGGTGGTGGCGGGGGCGTGGTGGGCCAGGCGGAGTTTCTTGGCCGCGACGTCGGACTTGACCTTGCGGAAGCCGGGGGCCTGGGCGGGCGACGGCTTCACCGGGGCCGTGTAGCGCTGGGCGACCAGGCGGGAGACGGCCCTGTTGCCCGCCGCGCGTTGCAGGCGTTGGAGGCTGCGGGGATCGGGGGCGGGGCGGTCGCCGGGCGGGCGTTCCGGTGCCGGCACCGTTGTGCGGGAGACGTCCGGACTGGCGGGAGAGGGGCGGGCAGCGGTGGCATCCTTCTCCGGAACCGCCTTCATCCGCCCTCCCTCCCGACCGCACACACCCCCGACCGCGCATGGCCCTGTCGGCGTCCCAGGGTGTGCGCAACGCCCGCGCGGTACGCAGGGCAGGCGCACCGAGGTCGGGGCAGGGACCGGCGGCACGTACAGCACGAAGGTGTTGCCTGATCGGGCAGGGGCCGGTGCACGGGTGGGCGGCCGTGTGTCCGTTCCCGGTGATCGCCGGTGTCGCGAGAATTGCGGGCGTTCCCGGCCAAGGAGAGACTCACATGCCGTCGTACCTGTCCCCGGGCGTCTACGTCGAAGAGATCGAGTCCGGATCCCGGCCGATCGAAGGGGTGGGCACCTCGGTCGCCGCCTTCGTCGGCTTCGCCCGCAAGGGCCCGTTCGACGAGCCGACGCTGATCACCAACTGGAGCCAGTTCGCCGGCACGTTCGGTGACTTCGTCGACGGCGCGTATCTGGCGTCCGCCGTGTACGGGTTCTTCGCCAACGGCGGCGGCGTCTGCTACGTGGTGCGCATCGATGACGGTACCGAGCCGACGGCAGAAGGGGACGACGAACGGAGCGCCGGGCAGCTGCCCGCCGGGTCCGAGACGCAGCTCGGGCCGTACGCGGTGAAGCCCCGACCCGGTGTGACCGGGGAGGTCACCGTCGAGGTGACCGAGGTGGAGGGGGACGATCCGCCCTCCGACGTCTTCCAGCTGATCGTGAAGCGGGACGGGCAGGTCGCGGAGACGTATCCGAGCGTCACGACCAAGCGCAGCAAGGAGAACGTCGCCACCCGGGTCAACGCCAAGTCCGAGCTCATCGAGATACGCGAGACCGGGCGCGGTGCCGCCCCGGCCAGGCCCGGGACGCAGAGCGTGACGCTGGCTCCCGCCGCGCCCGCCTCACCCGCCGCCGGGGCGCTGACCCCCGAGCTGTACGTCGGCGACCCCGACCGCCGGACCGGGCTCGGCGGGCTCGAAGCGGTCGAAGAGGTCACGACCATCGCGGTGCCGGACCTGATGAGCGCGTACGAACGCGGGCTGCTGGACCTGGAGTCGGTGATCGCCGTGCAGCAGGGGCTCATCAGCCACTGCGAGTTGATGGGTGACCGGGTCGCCATTCTCGACCCGCCGCCGGGGCTGAGCCCGCAGCAGATCCGTGCCTGGCGCACCGACCAGGCCAACTTCGACTCCAAGTACGCCACGCTCTACTACCCCTGGATCCGGGTCGCCGACCTCTCGTCCGGGCGCGCCCGGCTCGTACCCCCGAGCGGCCACATCGCGGGCGTCTGGGCCCGCAACGACGAGTCGCGCGGGGTGCACAAGGCTCCCGCCAACGAGGTCGTACGCGGTGCGGTCGCCCTGCAGACCCAGCTGACCAAGGGCGAACACGATCTGCTCAACCCGATCGGGCTGAACTGCATCCGGTCCTTCCCCGGGCGCGGCATCCGGGTCTGGGGCGCGCGCACGCTGGCCTCCGACCCGGCCTGGCGCTATCTGAACGTCCGGCGCCTCTTCAACTACCTGGAGGAGTCGATCCTCACCGGTACGCAGTGGGTCGTCTTCGAGCCGAACGACGACGCCCTGTGGGCCCGTATCCGGCGCACGGTCTCGGCGTTCCTGGTCAACGAGTGGCGCAAGGGCGCACTGTTCGGGCTCACTCCGGAAGAGGCGTTCTACGTCAAGTGTGACCGCGAGACCAACCCGCCGGAGAGCATCGACGCAGGTCAGGTCATCTGCGAGATAGGGGTGGCACCGGTCAGGCCGGCCGAGTTCGTCGTCTTCCGCCTCTCCCAGCTGACCGGGGGCACCGGCGGAGTCGACGAGTAGCGCGGCCCGGTCCCCTAGGTCCACCAAGCGGTAAGAGCCGTAAAGGAGCCTGTTGTGCCACTTCCCGATCTCGACAGCACCGTCGGGGCCTCCTTCGGCCTCGAATTCGACAGCGTCGTCATCAAGCAGATCACCGAGGTCAGTGGTCTGAAGATGGAGCAGGACGTCATCGAGCTGAAGCAGAACACCGCCGACGGCCGCTACGCCATCAAGAAGCTCCCCGGCAGGCCGAAGGCCGGTGAGGTGACCGTGACCCGCGGTCTCACCGAGGACAACAGCTTCGAACGGTGGATCAAGGACTCCCGGTTCGGCCGGATGACCGCGGCCCGCCGCAACGGTGCGGTCATCGTGTACGACCACGAGGGCATCGCCATCAAGCGCTACAAGCTCATCAACGCCTGGCCGAAGTCCCTGGAGATCGGGACCCTCAAGGCCGGTGACACGTCCGTCCTGACGGAGAAGCTCGCCATCACGTACGAAAGCATGGAACTCGACTGATGCGACGTACGACAGAGGCGTCCGCCCCGGCACCGGCCTCGGATCCGGTCGGGGGGACGGAACGGCGGTCCGGGCAACGGGAGCCGCTCCGTACCGAGTTCACCTTCGAGCTGCCACGCGGGTACGTCGACGAGACGGGCGCCGTGCACCACACGGGCGTCATGAGGCTCGCGACCGCACGCGACGAACTCGTGCCGCTGCGGGACGACCGGGTACGTGAGAACTCCGCGTACCTCTCGGTCGTGCTCATCGCCAGGGTCGTCACCCGGATCGGCACGATCGACGACATCCATCCCGGCATCATCGAGGACCTCTTCGCCTCCGACCTGGCCTTTCTCCAGGACTTCTACCGGCGGATCAACGCCGAGGGGCACACTCGCGCCGCCGTCTCCTGCCCGGCCTGCAAGGAGGAGTTCGCGGTGAATCTCGCCGGTGGCCGCCTGGGGGAATCGTGACGTACGCGGCCGACCTGCTCTACGAGGAGGTCGCGTACCTCGCCTATCACTTCCACTGGCCGCTCGATGAGCTGCTGGACCTGGAACACCCGGAACGACTGAGGTTCGTCGCACAGATCGCTCGCCTCAACGGGCAGTAGCGAACAGCGCAGGGAGGGCGGGAGAATCCATGGGCCTGATGTCCTGGCTGCGCGGCGGCGGTGGCGGGCGTACGGAGACGAGCGCGGGTGCGGGTGCCGGGGCGGAGACGGGTGCCGCTTCGCCGGGCGTGCCCCGTGAGCGGGCGGATCTCGCCGGACTTCCGCCCATTCAGCGGGTGTTGGGTGCTCAGGATCTGGTCATCGATCCGTCCGGGTTCCAGGGCTCGCTCTCCACCCGGCAGGACACCTCGCTCGGTACACCCCTCGGGCATCTGGTCAGCCCGGACGCGCCCACCGGTCTGGTGCACGGGATCACCACCCCGGCTCCGGCGGAGCGCCCGTCGCCGGTGCAGCGGTCCGTGGAGCGGCCGGGAGAGCCGCCGGTCCGGACCGAGTACGTAGCCCTGTCCGTGCCCCTGTCCGTGCCCATGTCGGTGCAGCGGGCTGCCGCAGGCGGTGCGCCCGCGATGACGTCGGCCGGGGGATCGGCCGTGGCGGGGTTGCCGGTACGGCAGTTGGTGGGCGAGCAGCCCCTCGCACCGGCATCGGCTCCGGAACCGGCGGCAGAGGAGTCCTCCGGCCCGACATCGCTCCCGTCCCCGTCCCCGTCCCCGTCGCTGCCCGTTCAGCGTTCGGCGTTGCCGCCTGCCCCGGACCGGCCCCGGCGGGCGCCCGGTCTCGGTGCGCCCATGTCCGCCCTGCCGCCCACCGCACAGCGGCAGGCCGCCCACGCCGCACCGGAGACGGAGGGGACGGAGTGGGCGGAGGGGACGACAGGGGGTGTTGCGGCAGCCGGAGCGGCAGAGGCCACTGCGGCTGCCGAGGTCCCCGGGGATTCCGGGTTCTCCGCGCCGTCCGGAGTTCCTGAGCCCTTCTCCGACACCAGTGGGCCCACCGCACCGTTGCTCGGAGACTCCCCGCTGCTTCCCGCCGGGCCGGAACCCGTAGCGGCGGCTCCCGCGCCGTCGGTGCAGCGGTCCGCCGCCGTGTCCTTTCCGGGCCCGCTCGCGCCGCCCCGGACATCCGACCCGGTCGCACCCCTGCTCGCCGACCGGCCCGTGTCGCTCCAGGCCGGGCCGGGCGGCGGTGTCGGGGCCGTACAGCGTTCCGCCGTGGACCGGGCGGAGGCGGCGGCAGCGGCTCCGTGGGCCGGTACGGGGGCGACGCCCGGTCCGTCGTCGTACTCGCCGCCGTCCGCCTCGCCGTCCGCTCCGCCGGATTCCGTTCCGGTGCGCTGGACCCCGGACCGGGCGGGCGTGCCCTCGGTGACACCGGCCGCATCCCTGCCGGCGGCGTTGCAACGTACGGCCACGGCTCCGGGGGAGGCGGCGCGTACGTCGTACCCGTCCCGTCCCGGCCTCCAGCGTCAGGCAGCCGGCGGGCCGCCGGTGCCGCGTTCATTGCCGGGTTCCGGTAGTCGGTCCGTACCGTCCACCGCTCCCGGCCCTTCCGCGACCTCCTTCACCACGGCCGGTTCGGCCGCCGTGGCCGCCGGAGTGGCTCAGCGCGCGGCGGACGGCAGCGTCGTCTTCGGGGCGCCGCCGCCCTCCTACTCGGCGCCCGTCGTCCAGCGCGAGACGGAGAGCGAGGAGCCGCCGCCCCCGGATCCGCCCCAGGACGCCGCGCCCGAGGCCGAGCCGGAACCCGGGCCCACGGCCGAGGCCCACGGTGCGCCCGGCGCTCCCGGGGCCGCCCCGGCCCACGGCGGGGCGCCCGTCGTCACCGACGAGCTGGTACGTGCCCTGTACGCGCCGCTCAGCAGGCTCTTCAAGGCGGATCTGCGGCTGGAACGCGAACGAGCGGGATTCCTCATCAACACCAGGCACTGAAAGCCGGACACGACCAGGCACTGAGATCGAGAGGTACGGACCATGGCCACCGCCCAGGAGAACGATCCCGCCGTCAGTGTCTGCTTCGTCGTCACGATCGACGACATCGAGCTCGGATCATTCAACACATGCGACGGGCTGGGCTGCGAAGTGGTGCTCGAAACCCGTGAGGAGGGCGGCAACAACGGGCATCTGTGGCAGCTGCCGACCCGGCTGAAGTACTCGAACGTCAAGCTGTCCCGGCCGCTCACCAAGGAGACCGAGAAGGTGGCGCGCTGGTTCGCCACCATGACGACCGGGTTCAGCCGCAAGACGGCGCACATCGAGGCGCGGACCGGGGACGGGCAGAAGGTGGCCCAGTGGGGGCTGCTGGAGGTCGTGCCGGTGCGCTGGACCGGACCCTCCTTCACCCCCGAATCGCCCAAGGTCGCGATGGAGACGATCGAGATCGCCCATCACGGCTATGTGATGGAGGGCTGAGCGTCGTGAGCGGTGCCGGTCCCATCGCGTTCAGCGCCGCCGGTACGTCCGGGGCGGCGGGAGCGAAGGCGGGCAAGAGCGGTTCGGCCCGGCCCAAGCTGGAGCACGCCTATCTGGAGCTGCGGACCCCGCCGACCGGCGGCGGACTCACCCCCGGCGGCCCGTGCGGGCGGATCGACTTCCAGTTCAACCCCAAGGAGCTGAGCCTCACCAAGGCCGCCTCCTGGAAGCGGAGTCCGGCCAAGGGCGCGAAGAGCTCCGGCCCGCCGGAGTACCAGGGCTCGCAGCCCAGCAAGCTCACCGTGGAGATGTTCTTCGACGCCAGCGACACCCAGGACACCCGGGTGGTGACCTCCGTGGAGCAGCTCTTCGCCTGCTGCGTGCCGACGAACGAGACCCGTCAGCAGCAGCGGTCCTCGCCGCCGTGGGTGGTCTTCCACTGGGGCGGGCTGACCGGGTTCCCCGGCTACGTGAGCCAAGTGCAGGCGAAATACACCCTGTTCACCACGTCGGGCGTGCCGATCAGGGCCGTCTGCCAGGTGACGATGGAGGAGATCAGCGGCGACACCCCGGGCCAGAACCCGACCTCGGGCGCCCTCGCCGCCCGCCGGGTGCACCGGCTGGGCGCCGGGGACTCGCTGCCCTCGCTCGCCCAGCGCGAGTACGGCGACCCGGCGGCCTGGCGGGTGATCGCGGAGGCGAACGGGATCGACGACCCACTGCGGCTGGCCCCCGGACGGCAGCTGCTGCTCCCCGCGCTCGACGAGCTGAACCGGCTCCGAGAGGCCGAGGGCGGAGGGCGGTCCTGATGGCGCAGTCGGGCGTCGCGACGGCGCTGGTGGTGGAGTTCGGCGGCAGTCCGCTGCCGGCGAAGTTCGTGAACACCCTGGTCGAGGGGTACGTAGACGACAGCCGGACGCTGCCCGACCTGTTCCTCCTGCGCTTCCGCGACCCGGACCGGGTGCTGCTGGAGCAGACCGGGCTGAAGATCGGCAGCGAGGCCCGGCTGCTGGCCCGCGCGGGCGGCGACTCGGCACCGAAGCCGCTGCTCAAGGGGGTCGTCACCGCCCTGGAGGTGGAGCTCGACGAGACCGGCACGTTCACCGTCGTACGCGGGCTCGACGAGTCGCACCGGCTGTTCCGGGGGCGCCGGGTGGCCAGCTACCAGAACATGACGCTCGCCGACATCTGCGCCCAGGTCGCCCAGCGCGCCGGACTCAAGCCGGGCACCGTGGACGTGGCCGGTCCGGTGCTCGAACACATCGCCCAGCCCAACGTCACGGACTGGGAGTTCATCCGGGACCTGGCCGAGGAGGCGGGCGCCCAGGCGTACGTGCTGGACGGCCAGTTGCACATCACCCGGCCCGCGGAGGCGAGCGGCGCGCCCGACGGTTCGGCGCGGGCCGACCGCGACCCGCTGGTCCTGGAGATGGGCAGCAACCTGCTGCGCTGCCGGGCCGGGGTGTCCTCCGCCGAGCAGGTCTCCGAGGTCGAGGTGCGCGGCTGGGACGTCAAGGCCAAGCAGCCGCTGGTCGGGCGGGCGCCCGCCGGGAAGTCGGCGACGCTGGAGCTGGGGGTGAGCGCGGCCGAGGTGTCCGCCCCGTTCGGCGAGGCGCGCTTCGTGGTCACCGATGCGGCGTACGGGGCGCAGGCGCAGGTGGACCAGGCGGCGAAGGCCCTGGCCGAGCGGATCGCCGGGTCGTTCGCGGAGCTGGAGGCGGTGATCCGGGGGAACCCGGAGGTGCGGGCCGGCAGCGCGGTGGCGCTCAACGCGGTGGGGGCGCCGTTCGAGGGGCGGTACACGGTCACGTCGTCCCGGCATGTCTTCGACCCGGTGCGCGGCTACGAGACCTGGCTCACCGTCTCCGGGCAGCAGGAGCGTTCGCTGTTCGGGCTGACCGGCGGCGGGCCCGGACCGGGTGGCTCCGGCACGGGGTCCGGTGGTGGCTCACGGTGCGCGGGGCTGGTCAGCGGGACGGTCACGGACACCCATGACCCGGAGGGCTCGGGCCGGGTCAAGGTGCGGTTCCCCTGGCTGTCGGACGAGTACGCCAGCGACTGGGCGCGTACGGCCCAGTCGGGCGGGACGAGCGGCGGCGAGGCGTTCATCCCCGAGGTCGGGGACGAGGTGCTGGTGGGGTTCGAGCACGGCCACCTGGACCGTCCGTACGTCCTCGCCGGTCTGTACAACGGGAAGGACCGGCCGTCACAGGGCAGTGGGGGCGGGGGTGGAGGCGGGGGCGGCGGAGGCGGCACAGGCACCGCCGGAGGCGGGCCGGGCGGTGTGGCCGGCGCGGTGACCGGAGCCGTGACCGGCGAATCGTCCGCTTCGGGATCCGCCCAGGGATCCGCCGCGCCGGGGTCCGCCCCGGAATCCGCCCCCGGCACCCCCCTCGTCGACCCGACCAGCGGTGCCGTCAACCGGCGTTCGATCGCCTCCAAGAGCGGTAACCAGCTGGAAATCCTGGACGATGCCAACGGCCCGCAGGGCGTACGCCTGCTCACCGGCGACGGAAAGCTGAAGATCGATCTGGACCGCAAGGGCACCGTGATCGTGATCAACAGCGACGGCAGCGTGAACATCGAGGCCAAGCAGCAGGTGTCCATCAGGGCCGCCCGCGGCGTCGCGCTGGACGGCGGCCAGGGAACGCTCGAACTGAGCGGCGACAGCGTCACGTTGAAGTCCCGCGGCGGAGTGAGCGTCGACGGCGGGACCGGCGAGGTCAAGCTCTCCACCGGCGGCACGGTGACCGTGAAGGGCGCCCAGGTCGCGGTCGACGGAACGCAGCGCACCGACATCAAGAGCGGCGGCTCCCTCGCCGTCAACGCACCCATGGTGAAGATCAATTGACGGCGCGGACGCGCGGAGCGAGAGGAACGGACTGCCATGTCAGCAGCCGCACGGGTCGGTGACCCCACCGGCCACCCCGGCACGGTCGGGCCCCCCGGCGTCCCGACCGTGCTGATCGGCGGGCTCCCCGCCGCCACGGTCGGCACCCCGCACCTGTGCGCGATGCCGCCGCCCGCGGTCCACGCCCCGTCCGCGATCATCCCGCCCGGCAGCACCACGGTGCTGATCGGCGGCCGCCCCGCCGCCCGGGTCGGGGACCGGGCCGCCTGCGGCGCGCCGATCGTGTCCGGGTGCCCGACGGTGCTGATCGGAGGCTGAGCGGCCATGGGACAGGAGTTCATCGGCGCGGGCTGGGCCTTCCCGCCGCGCACCGACGCCACCGGCTCCATCGCCCTGGTGCGCGGTGAGCACGAGCTGGAGGAGTCGATCCGGCTGATCCTCGCGACGTCGCCGGGCGAGCGGCCGATGCGGCCGGAGTTCGGCTGCGCCGTCAACGACTACGTGTTCGCCCCGGCGGACGCGGGCACGGCCGGGCAGCTCGCCTACGAGGTGCGCCTCGCGCTCGACCGGTGGGAGCCCCGGATCGAGGTCACCGAGGTCGTCGTCCGGTTCGACGAGGCGGACAACGGCGTCCTGTACATCGACATCGGCTACACCGTGCGGGGCGCCAACGACCCCCGGAACCTGGTCTTCCCGTTCTATGTGATCCCGCAGCACGAAGAGGTGGACGGCGCGTGACACTGCCCAGCCCGTACCTGGACGACCGTCACTTCCAGGGCCTGGTCGACGAGGCGAAACGGCTCGTCCAGCAGCGCTGCCCCGAGTGGACCGACCACAATGTGTCGGACCCCGGAGTGACCCTCATCGAGGCCTTCGCGACCATGGTCGACCAGCTCGTCTACCGGGTGAACCGCGTTCCGGAGAAGAGCTATCTGACCTTCCTCGACCTGATCGGGGTCCGGCTCCACCAGCCCACGGCCGCCCGCACCGATGTGACGTTCCGGCTCTCGGCGCCACAGCCCGAGCCGGTACGGGTACGGGCCGGCACGGAGGTCGCGACCGTACGCACCGAGACCGAGGAAGCGGTGGTCTTCACCACCGAGGGCGAACTGTCCATAGTTCCCTGCGAGTTCGCCCATCTCGCCACCTGGCCGACGTCCGGCGACACCCTGGACCGTACCGAGGAGCTCGCGCTCGGCCGCCCCGTCCCCTGCTTCGGCACCACGCCCGCGCCAGGCGACGCCCTCTACGTCGGCCTGTCCGCGGCCGTCCCCTCGGGCGTCGTCGTGCTCCGGCTGGACTGTGCCGTCGAGGGCGTCGGCGTGGACCCGCTGCGTCCGCCGCTGGTCTGGGAGGCGTGGGACGGCGGCGCCTGGACGGCCTGCGAGGTCGAGAAGGACGACACCGGCGGCTTCAACCGGTCCGGAGAGCTGATCCTGCACCTCCCCGAGGGCCACACCCCGAACGTCGTCGTGCGCCGGACCGGCGGCTGGCTGCGCTGCCGGCTGGTGGAGGCCGCCCCGGGGCAGCCCACCTACATGGCGCCCCCGGTGGTCCGCCGGATCACCGCGTTCACGATCGGCGCGACCGTCGGCGCCGTGCACGCGGAGACCGTGACCGACGAGGTGCTCGGCCCGGCCGAGGGCGTACCCGGCCAGACCTTCACGATCAGCCGCCCGCCCGTCGTGCCCGGCGACTTCGTCGTCGAGGTCGCGGATCCGTCGGGCGGCCCGCAGGGCACCGAATGGACCCGGGTCGACGATTTCGCGCACTCGGGCCCCGAGGACCGGCACATCACGCTCGACCCCAACTCGGGGCGGGTCGAGTTCGGTCCGGCGGTACGGGAGCGGGACGGCTCCATCCGCTACTACGGGAAGGTGCCGCCGAAGGGCGCCACCGTACGAGTGCGCTCGTACCGTACCGGCGGCGGCCTGCGCGGCAACGTCGCCCGCTCCACCCTCCGGGTGCTGCGCAGCGCCATCCCGTACGTGGCCCGGGTGGAGAACCGCGGCGCGGCGCTGGGCGGGGTGGACGGCGAGACGGTGGAGAGCGCACGGGTGCGCGGGCCGATGACGCTGCGGACCCTGCACCGGGCCGTCGTGCCGCACGACTACGAGCTGCTGGCCCGCGAGGTCGCGCCCGACGCGTCGCGGGTGCAGTGCATCCCGGCCGGCGAGGACTCGGACGTCGAGGCGGGCGGGGTGCGGCTGCTCGTCGTACCGGCCGGGCGGAGCGACGAGCAGGGCCGGATCCGGTTCGACGAGCTGGTCCCGCCGCAGCAGACCCTCGCCCTGATCGCGGGCCATCTGGACGAACGAAGGCCCATCGGCGCCCGGTTGGTGGTCGAGCGGCCCTTCTACCAGGGCGTCACGGTGGTCGCCACGGTCCAGGCCCGCCGGGGTGTCGTACTGGAGAAGGTGCGGGAGGAGGCGCTGACCGCCCTCTACAGCTACTTCAACCCGCTGAGCGGCGGACCGGGCCGGGACGGCTGGCCGTTCGGCCGGCCGATCCAGTCGGGCGAGGCGTTCGCCGTGCTCCAGCAGGTGGCGGGCGTGGACCTGGTGGAGGACGTACGCCTCTTCCCCGCGGACCCCGTGAACGGACAGCGCGGCGAACCCACCACCAAGATCGCGCTGGACCGGCACGCGCTGGTCTTCAGCTACGAGCACCAGCTCCGGGTACGGGAGGCCTGACCACCATGCGCACAGCCGTGACCGGCCTGCCGACGCCGCACCCGCTGATCGAACAGCTCCCGGCGGTCTACCTGGAACAGGACTTCCTGCAACGGTTCCTCGCGGCGCTCGACGACGTACTCGCCCCGGTCCTGCTCTCCATCGACAACCTGCCCGCCCACCTCGACCCGCGCAGCGCGCCCGAGGACTTCCTCGACTGGCTGGCCCAGTGGGTGGCCGTCGACACCCGCACGGACCACCCGGTCGAGCAGCGGCGGGCGACGGTGCGCGGCGCGGTCGAGCGGCACAGCCGACGGGGCACCCGGCGCGGCCTCGCGGAGGCGGTGCTGCTGGAGACCGGGATCGAGCCGGAGATCGTGGAGAGCGGCGGCACGGCGTGGTCGACGATGCCGCACACCCGGTTCCCGGGCGGCCCGCGGCCCTGGGTGACGGTCCGGGTCCGGGCCACGCGGCCGTACCAGGTCGACCGGGTGCGGCTGGAGGAGCTGATCCGTACGGAGATACCGGCGCATGTGGGCTTCGACCTGGAGGTGCTGTGATCTGCGAGTCGTGCGGGCAGAACAACGCGCCGGGGACGCAGTTCTGTACGTCGTGCCAGGCGTTCCTGGAGTGGGAGGAGCCGCCGGGCGGAACCCCGGCGCCTTCCACCAACCGGCCGCCCCGGGCGCATTGGGATCTCCACGTTCCTCCGGCCGCTCCCGCGCCGCAGCCGAATCCCCAGCCCCAGCCCCAGCCCCGGCCGGAACCGTCCCCCCAGCCCTCCCCCCAGCCCCAGCCCCCCGTCGCGCCGACCGCCGCCCCGCGCCGCCCCGGAGACGAGACGGACGAGCCGGTGCCGGGGCCCGAGGCGCTGCCCGACGTACCGCCCGAACCCGCGAACACACCCCCGGGCCCACCGCCCGCACCGCCCGTCATCTGCCCCAACTGCCGTACGGAGAACGCCCCGGAGCGCACCCTGTGCGTCCGCTGCGCACTGCTCCTGAACCCGGGACCGCCGCCCGAGGCACGGCCTGTCCGGTGGCGCCGGATCCTCCGGCGGCGGCCGCGTCAGGCGCCCACCGCGGGCACCCGGCCGAAGCGCCGGCTGTGGCGCCGCCCCGGTCTGGCGCTGCCGATCGTGCTGATCGTGCTGGCGTGCGGGGTCTGGTTCGCGCTTCCGCACGTGCCCGGCTGGTTCGGCTTCGCCAAGGACGAGACCGGGACGCCGGAGGCGGTGCCGCCGACCCGGTTCCGGGCGTCCAGCAGGGCCCCGGGGCACCCGGCGGGTGCGGCGTTCGACGGCTTCAACAACCGCTACTGGGCGCCCTCGGCCGCCGGAGCCGACACCGGGGTGGGCCAGTACCTGGAGTGCGACTTCGAGCAGCCGGTACGCGTACTGAAGCTGGTGGTCTTCCCGGGCACGTCGGCCAAGGCGGACGAGTTCCTCACCCAGGCCCGCCCGGCGAGGATCACCGTGCTGCTCACCTCCGCCGACGGGACCAGCGTCAGCAAGAAGCTGCGGGTCAAGGACCAGCCGGGCCAGCAGACCTTCGACCTGCGCGGCTCGGAGATCGTCAGGGCCCGGCTCACGACCGACACCACGTACGGAGCGGGCCCCGGCCGACGTCTCGCCGTGGCCGAGATCGAGTTCTTCGGCCGCAGGCCCTGAGCCCTGACCGGCTCGACGAGGCGGCAACGTCCCCGCCGGGGCGGAGACGTTTCACCGGGGGCGGACGGCCGAATACGGTGTTCGCCCGTGCCGGGACCACCGGTGATCCAGGATGGACGGCACAGTCGGCGCACCCCATCGGAGTCCCTCATGACCACAGGCCAAGACACCTCCGCGTCCCGGATGGACACCAGCAGGCCGCACCCGGCACGGGTGTACGACTATCTGCTGGGCGGGAAGGACAACTACCTCGTGGACCAGGCGGTCGGCGAGAAGCTTCCCGAAGTTGCCCGGCGTGCCTGTCTGTTGAACCGGGCGTTTATGCACCGGGCGTCGGCATGGGTGGCCGGTACGGGCGTCGACCAGTTCCTCGACATCGGCACCGGCATTCCCACCGAACCGAATCTGCACCAGGTCGTCCAGGCGGTCGACCCGGCGGCCAGGGTCGTCTACACCGACAACGACCCCATCGTCCTGCGTCACGCCGAGGCCCTGCTGACCAGTACGCCGCAGGGCGTCACCTCGTACATCGAGGCGGACGTCCGCGACCCGGAGGCGATCCTCGCGCACGCCCGCGAGGTGCTGGACTTCGACCGGCCGATCGCGCTGTCGCTGATCGCGCTGATGCACTTCCTGACGGACGAGGAGGACCCGTACGGCCTCACCCGTACCCTCGTCGACGCGTTGCCGTCCGGCAGCTACCTGATCCTCTCGCACGGCACCGCGGACTTCCTGCCGGCCGAGCTGACCGAGCGGATCGGCAGCACGTACCGGGAGGGCGGCATGACGCTGCTCGCCCGCGACCGCGCGCAGGTCGAGCGGTTCTTCGAGGGGCTGGAGTTCGTGGCCCCCGGGCTGGTGTCCGGCCCCGAGTGGTACAAGGACACGGAGGCGCCGGAGTACGAGCCCAACGGCGTGTACGTGGGAGTGGCGCGGGTCCGCTGAGAACGGGTGCGCGGCGCCTGCGGGTTCCGGGGCCGTCACGTCCTGCGCAGCTCCACCAGCGCCTCCGCCTGCGCGAGACCGCTCTCCTCGACGACCTCGCGCACGCTCTGCGCCTCGCGCACCAGCGCGAACCGCACCCGCCCGTCGGGGCCGGTGCGGTAGCCGTACACCGCGGGCCGGGGCAGCGAGTTGTACGAGAAGTGCGAGGAGAAGTAGTACGCGCCGGTGTCGTGCAGGGCCACCACGTCGCCGGGCTCGACGGCGGGCAGCTCGACGCCGGTCGCGGTGAGGTCCCCGGCGAAGCAGCAGGGGCCCGCGATGTCGACGACCTGGGGCGGGCTCTGCTTGGGGCGGCCCGCGGCGTCGAAGACCCCGACGCGCAGCGGCCAGGAGCCGGGCATGAACACCGTACGGGTGGCGACCTGGGCGCCCGCGTGGGTGACCGCGATCCGCCTGCCGCCGGCCGACTTGGTGTACTCGACGACGGTGCCGATCGTTCCGCTCTTGGCCAGCAGCGAGCGGCCGAACTCGGTGACGAGGGTGTAGCGGCCGTCGAAGAGCCCCGGTACGGCCGCCCGGAGTGCGGCGACGTGGTCGGCGTACGTGGGCCGGTCGTCCTCGTCGGCGAAGTTGACCGGCAGGCCGCCGCCGATGTCGATCCCGGTGATCCGGGCGCGGCCCAGCCGGTCGTTGATCCGCTCGGCCAGCTCGTACGCCGCGCGGATGCCCTCGGCGATGAGCGGCAGCGGGCAGCCCTGGGAACCGACGTGCGCGTGCAGCCGGTTGAGCCAGGGGCGGTGCTCGAACGCCTCGGTCACCGCGTCCACGGCACCCGGATCACGCAGCGCGACGCCGAACTTCGAGGTCGCGGTCGCGGTGCTCATCGCGCCGATGGCCCCGGCCCCGACCTGCGGGTTCACCCGGAGCCCGATGGGTCCGGCGGCCTCTCGGCCGGCCAGCAGGCGGTCCACCCGGGCCAGCTCCTGGAAGTTGTCCAGGTTGATCGCGATGCCGTGGGCGAGCGCGAACTCCAGCTCCCCGACGGTCTTCGCGGGGCTGTCGAAGACCAGCCGGTCGTACGGGAACCCGGCGGCGAGGGCCTGCTCCAGCTCACCGGGCGAGGCCACCTCGCACCCCATCCCCGCCTCCGCGAGCAGCCGCAGCACCGGCACCAGACCGCACGCCTTGGCCGCGAACGTGTGCTGCACCGGGGCGGGCCCCTCGAACGGCGCCTCGAAGGCCTCGTTCAGCGCGTCCACCGCGGCGAGCACACCGTCCACGTCGAGCAGTCCGACCACGGGCGAGTGCGGACCGAGCAGCCCGTCCTCGACGGCACGCGCCAGCGCCGCCGTGCGGCGGTCACCGCGTTGCCGGGCCGCCGAGTCCGAAGTCATGCCAACCACCACAACATCCCTCCGTCTGCCTGGTCGTCACGTAGGAACAGCTTCGGCGCCCAGGGACCGGCGCGTCTTCGACCGACACGACGACGCCTGCCCGGATTCTTTGACCTGCCGGACAGCCGAACGATCAACGGCGGTCCGTGCCGTGCGGCCGGCGGGCCGCGAGCCGCAGCCCGATCTCCGCCAGCAGCCGCACCGCGGGGTCGGCCGGATCGACGCCGAAGAGCTCCCGGGCCCGACGCAGCCGGTACCGCAGGGTGTTGGGGTGCACATTGAGGCGCCGCGCGGCCGTGCCCGTGTCGCAGGACGCGTCGAGGTACGCGGTGACCGAGTCGCCGTACGCCGAACCGTGCGCCCGGTCGTGCTCCACCATCGCGTGCACCGGCCCCGACAGCGACCCCCACAACGGCTCCACCCGGTCGAGCAGCCGGAGCACCGTCGTCTCGGGGACCACCTCGTCGTACGCCGCCACCGCCGACCCCGCCTCCCCGGCCGGCAGCCGCGCGGCCCGCTCCCGCAGCACCCGCACCACCAGCTCCGCGGCCTCCCGCGAGGCGGGCAGCCCGGACAGCCCGGCCGCCACCGGGCCGGCGCCCACGAGGACCACGTCGCGCGGCACCGAGCGCGCGCTCGCCAGCAGGGTGCGCGCGGGATCGGTCTCCCCGTCCCCGGCCGGGACCAGCACGTACAGCCGCCGCCCGGACCGCGCGGTCGCACATCCCGGCCGGTACGCGGCGGCCTGGAGCGCGAGCACATCCAGCACCCGCCGCCCGGCACGTACCGAGCCCCGGCCGTCGTGCGCCTCGGCGCCCCGGCCGTCGTGCGCCTTGGCTCCCCGCCTGTCGTGCGCCTCGGTGCCTCGGCCGTCGTACGGCTCGGCGCCCTGCCCGCCGTGCGCCTCGGCTCCCCGCTCGTCGTACGCCTCCGTCCCCTGCTCGTCGTGAGCCGCCTCTCCCCGCCCGTCGTACGCCTCCGCGACCACCACCGCGTACGGCCGGTGCGCCGCGACCCCGGCCTCCTGCGCGGACCGGACGTCCCCCCTCAGCAGCGCGTGCACCGCCCCTTCCCGTGCCCTGGCGGCCGCCCGCCCCCAGGTCTGGTGGTGGGACAGATGGGGTACGGCGGCACGTGCCGCCGTACGCAGCGCGGCCGCCGCGTCCTCGGCGAGCGGGCGGCCGTCGGCGGCGGCCCAGATGGACCCGAGCACCTCGGAGCCGTGGCGCACCGCGATGGCCAGCCGCTCGGCATACCGGTCGTCGGCGGGCAGCCGCACCACGTCCTCGGTGCTCCACAGCGTCCGGAAGAAGCCGCTCTCGCGGAGCTCGTCGACCCGCCAGCGGGGGACCTCCTGGCCGAGGATGGTCAGCCGGCGCATCGGGTCGGGTTCGTGGTCCAGCCGCGAATAGGCCAGCACCCGCGACTGCGGATCCTCGATCGTGATGGCCCCGCCGACCAGGTCCGCCACCGTATTGGCCAGCCCGGACAGATCGCCGGTCCGCAGCCCCGCCACTCCGGCGGCTCCGGCCGGGGCGCTGTGCGCCAGGGCGGTCCGCAACCGGCCGAGCACCTCCGTCCATCCCTGCTCCGGCCGCCGGGTCAGCAGCGCCGTACGCCCCCGGCCGGCCGCCTCCACCAGCTCGGCGCCCGGCCCCCGGGCGCCGCGCCGCATCACCACGGCCGCCGCCCCGGCCCGGTCGGCGGCGCGCAGCACGTCGAGCGCCCCGGGCGAGGCGGCCTCCACACCGACCGCGAGCAGGACCAGCCCGGCCGCCGTCCGTGCGCCGTCGTCCTCCCGTTCCTCGCCGGGGTCGTGCAGCACCACATCGGTGACCGGCACACCGGTGCCGAGCGGAGCCACGACGACATCGAGCATTCCGGGGTCGATCAGCCCGAGGATCCGCTCCAGCGAGGGCCCGGTCTCGCGCCGGTCCGGTTCGTGCGTCGGCATCCGCCCATCATCGTCGGCCCGGGCCCGGGTGTGGAGCCTTCGGCCGGGCCCCGCGCGTGGAGGCGTCGGCCCGGACTCAGCTGCGGAGGCCGTCGAATGCGACGTTCAGATGGCGGGGCCCGCGCAGCACGGCGTTCTGCCGGTACGGGGGTGGGTCGTCCACCAGCCGGGGGCCGTCGAGCCGGTGGGCCAGCGCGGTCAGGGCGAGTTGGGCCTCCAGCCGGGCGAGGGGCGCGCCGAAGCAGTTGTGGATGCCGCTGCCGAAGCCGAGGTGCTGGATGTCCGGCCGGTCGGGGTCGAAGCGGTCGGGGTCGGGGAACCGTTTCGGATCCCGGTTGCCGGCCGCCAGGACCAGCCAGACGGAGGCGCCCTTGGGGATGGTGGTGCCTGCGATGTCGATGTCCGCGAGCGTGGTGCGCTGCGGGAGCAGCTGCACGGGCGGCTCGAAGCGCAGCAGCTCCTCCACCAGCGGGACGGCCAACCCGGGTTCGTTGCGCAGCCGTTCGAGGACATCGGGGTTGCGCAGCAGGGTGAGTGTCCCGTTGGTGATGAGGTTGACCGTGGTCTCGTGACCGGCGATCAGGAGCAGGGCCGCGGTGGAGAGGATTTCCATCCGGGTCATCTGCCCGTCCGGGCCGTGCTGGGTGACCAGCGCGGAGAGCATGTCGTCGCCGGGGGCGCCGCTGCGTTCGTCGATGAGCCCGGACAGGTACTTCCCCAGTTCGGTGCGGGCCTCATGGGTGGCGCGGCGCTGCTCACCGGGGTCCCCGCCCGGGTCCGGGTCGAGCCCGGCGGCGATCGTGTCGGCCCAGGAGTGGAAGCGTGCCTCGTCCTCGCGCGGAACGCCCAGCAGCCGGCAGATCACGGTGACGGGGAACGGGTACGAGAAGTCGTCGACGATGTCGACCTGCCTCCGGTCCCCGAACCCGTCGATGAGACCGTCGATGATGCGGGCCAGCTCGCCGCGCATGCCGTCCACGCGCCGGGGCGTCTCCGGCGGCCCGAACGGGCGCATCGTCATCCGGCGCAGCCGGTCGTGCTCGGGAGGGTCCAGCCGGAGGAAGGCGGGCGGCAGCGGCGAGACCTCCTCCTCCTGGAGCAGGGTGCCCGCGGCGTCGGGGGAGAGGTTGCGGGCGTCCGAGCTGATCCGGGGATCGTGCAGCAGACTCTTGATCTCCCAGTACGTGCTGACGACGAACAGCTGGTCCCCCTCCTGCCGCACCGGTTTCTTGCGGAGTTCGGTGTACAGCGGGTACGGGTCGGCGCGGTTGGCGTAGTCGGTGATCTGCCGCAGGAGCATGTCTTGCGTCATGGTGGCGGGGTCCTTGCTGGGCTCAGGCCCGGGCGGGGGTGAAGGTGATCCGCTGGTCGGTCGGTGAGTAGCCGCTGACGGTGACGGACGGCCCGTGGGTGGGCAGGGAGGGGTCCGGGAAGTCGGCCGGGACCGGCCGCAGCCCTTCGGGGCGGCGGTCCACCGAGGAGTACTCCGGAGGGAACGCCGCGGCCGTCTCGATCTGCCGCTGGTAGAACTCCAGCCACTTCGTCTGGTCGAAGGAGACCGCGGCGATGACCCGGCCCTGGTACCCGTACACACCGGTGAAGCGGCGGTCGGCGAGCGAACCCTGGGCGACGATGATCTCCTCGCCCAGCGAGGGGACGCCGACCGACTTGATGTTGACCCCGAACTGGGAGGACCAGAAGGCCGGCACCCACAGATGGGGGCGGCGCTCGGAACTGCTGCTGATCATGTTGTGCGCCGCGGTCTCGGCCTGCGCGACGGCGTTGCCCCAGTGCTCCAGGGAGAGGAACTGGTACCCGAAGATCGCGTGCGGAGACCGGGCGACGTCACCGGCGACGAAGACGTCGTCGGTCACGATGCCGCGGACGTCGAAGGCCCGGCACCCCGCGTCGCAGGCGATTCCGCGCGGACCGGCGCCGAGCCCGGACCCGGCCAGCCACTCGGTGTTCCGGGTCGCGCCGAGGGAGACGACGGCGAGGTCCGTGTCGATGGAGGTGCCGTCCGACAGATGGGCGCGCCGCAGCCGGCCCGCCGAGTCGCCCTCCAGGCCGGTGACCATGATTCCGCAGCGCAGGTCCACCCCGTGCGCGCGCTGGAGTTCCGCGGCCACCCGGCCGACCACGCCGCCCAGCGCGCCGACCAGGGGCGCCGCCCCGCGTTCGGCGACGGTCACCGGCAGCCCGCGCTCGCGGCAGGCCGAAGCGATCTCCGAGCCGGTGAAGCCCGCGCCGATGACGAGCACCCGGCGCGGCGACGCGGCCAGCCGCCGCTGCAACCGGGCCGCGTCGTCGCGGGTGCGCAGCACGAAGACCCCGTCCAGCTCGGCCTCCATCGGATGCGGCCACGGCCGGGCCCGTACACCGGTGGTGATCAGCAGCCGGTCGTACTCCACCTCGTCGCCGTCGGCCAGCCGCACCCGCCCGGCCGCCATGTCCAGCCCGGCGGCGGCGACCCCGAGCCGCCACTGCGCGTCGATCCCGCGCCGCCGGGGCAGCTCGGTGCGATCGGCGGACGCGTGGCCGAGCAGGACCTGCTTCGAGAGCGGCGGACGGTCGTACGGCTCGTGGGGCTCGTCGCCGATCATCGTGAGCGAACCGGTGAAGCCCTCCTTCCGCAGGGTCTCCGCGGCCCGCAGACCCGCCAGCGAGGCGCCGACGATCACGATCCGCCCCTCGCACCTCAGCCGCTTTAGAGCGCCGTCACCGGACACCGGACAGCCCCTCTCCCACCGCGGCCGGTGCCTCGTCCGGGTACTCCACCAGGATGGCCTGCACCGGACACGCGGTGGCGGCGCGCAGCACCTGCTCGCGCTGCGCCTCGTCGGCGTGCGGGTTGTACAGGAGGGATTCCTCGCCGTGCATGGCGAAGACGTCCGGTGCCAGGAAGGCGCACTGTGCGTACCCCTGGCAGCGGTTGAGATCGACGACAAGCCTCATCAAGGGCCGTCCTTCCGGTAGTCACTCCCGCCTCAGCGTGCGAGGGCCGTTCCGGATCCGCGAGCACAGGCGGACTGATGGAGTTATGGCCGGACCGGCGGATTCGCGGCACCGGCCACGAGAATGTGGAGGCCGACGGCCAGGGCCCACAGGGGGAACGCCAGCTCGGCCCAGGCGATGCTGCCCGCCGCGAGGAGCAGGGTCAGGCCGACGAGGGCGCCGAGAACCGTGAGCGGGCGCGGCAGGACGCCGAGCCGGTGCCCGATGCCGGAGGTCGAGAAGACGAAGACCGCGGCCATGCGCATCGAGTACGTGGTCAGCAGGCCGTACGTGAAGTTCCCGCCGAACATCCACAGCTGACCGCCGGGTTCGGCCCCGTTCGTCGTCAGCAGGCTGCCGGCCGCTGCCGTGGCCCCGAAGAGGGTCGCCACGAAGACCAGGCCGCTGCCGAGGAAGACGGTGGCGAGGAACTTGTCCTCGGCGTCCCCGATGCGTGCGCGTACCGCCCCCATGAACCACAGGAACGAGATGCCCGCGAACGGGACGAGTTCGAGCGCCGTCCGCACCGTGCGCCGGCGCGAGGGTTCGGTGAGCCACTCGCCGGAGCCCTTGCCCGGCTCGGACGGGATCGCCAGCCGGATCATGACGATGGCGGCGGCGAGCAGCAGGGCGAAGACGACCCCGGCCGTTCCCGCGGCCCGCGGAGTGCGCAGAGTCCGGCCCCGGGCGTCCCACCGGTTCTTCGGTCGCGGCTCCATGGGCGGTCGCTCGCCTCCTCCTCCGGCTCCGGGGCCGTCGCAGGCCCGACACCCCCGGGACCAGCAAGCCCCCGCGCGGGCGCCGGTGCCACCCGGACCGGGCGGGAGGGTGAGCCGCCGTTCGGCCGACTGCTGACGGCTGGTGTCGTGCGGCTGACGGCTGACGGCTGACGGCTGATGGCTGACGTCCGGCGGCTGAGCTGACGGCCGACGCCGACGCCGACGCCGACGGTAAGCCAAGAGGGAGCAAGCGGGCGGGTCAGCCGGCCCACCGTCCGGAGAGGAACGTGACGGCGACGATCGTCGTCAGCGGCGCTCCCACGGTGAGGCAGACGGTCCTGACGCGCGGGCTCCGCAGGCTCCAGGCGGCGAGCCCGGTCCACAGGGGCCACCACAGCAGGGTCGCCCGGGGAACGGAGGTGTACCAGTAGGACGTGCCCAGCGCCCACAGGCTGAGCGCGATGTACACCGCCTCCGCCCAGCGCCGCCGCCGCAGCAGCAGCCCGCACAGCACCAGACCGACGACCATGGTGAGGAGTTCGGCCTGCGACATGAGGGCGTACCCGGTGCTCTGGGAGTGCCCGAAGGCGGCGTGCCAGGTGTTCTTCCACGCCTCCCAGGGGGCGTGGAAGTCGCGGTACCAGCCGCGTTCCTCGGCGTGCTTCCAGGCCATCCAGTCACCGGTGTGCGCGTGCAGGTACCAGCTGTGGAGCAGCGGCGGCAGGAGGGGCAGCGCCTGCCAGGGGAGCCGGCGCCAGTGCGCGGAGGTGCGGGCGGTCACCAGGAAGTGCACCGCGATCGCCCCGGCGAGAAAGAGCCCGCTGACCCGGACGGTGGTGGCCAGGCAGGTGAGGAGGGCCGCCAGCGGCCAGTTGAGCCGCTGGGCGGCCAGCCAGGCCGGCAGGGCGAAGGCGAGGAAGAGCGCCTCGGTGTAGCCGGCGGCGAGGAAGACCGCGCACGGGGAGAGCAGGAAGAACAGCGCGGCGCGGGGCCCCGCGCCCTCCTGCGGCAGATGCAGCCGGGCGATCCGGGCCAGGGCCAGTACGGCGACCCCGCCGGCCACGAACGAGATCAGCGCACCGGCGGCGGACCAGCTGGGGACGACAGTGTGGACCGCCCGCAGCAGGAACGGGAAGCCGGGGAAGAAGGCCTCCCGGTTGTCCCAGCCGGCCGTCCAGGGGCCGGTCCCGTCCGGGAAGTAACCGGACTGGGCTATGTGCAGGTAGTGCCACCAGTCCCACCGCTGCCACGACGAGAAGAACGAACCGGCGTGGTGGGCCCGCCCGTCGTCGGGGAACAGCCATCGGGTGCAGTACGCGGTGGTCCAGATCCCGGCCCGGGTCAGCAGATACAGCCACAGCACCTCGCGGTCGGCGGCCCCGATCCGCGGAAACCGCCTGCGGGGAGGCACCGGCTCCGGTGCCCGCCGGGCCGCGACGATCCCGGTGCCGGCAGCGTACGGACGCTCCCGCTGTCTCTCCGCCTGCCGCTGCGGAGCGGAAATACTCACGACAAACTCTTCCGATCTTTCCGACTTTTTCTTTTTCCCTTTTCACCGGGCTCGTCGACTTCGCCCGGATTCAGGGCGGCGGCAGAGTGATGCTCCGGCTGGGAGCGGTGGTCGACCCGGACGGGCTCACGCTCTCGCTCTCGCTGGAGGAGGGCGAATTCGTGGGCGGCGGACTGGTTCTGGGCGCACCGGGCGAGGACGTGGGCTGTGAGGACGAGGACGAGGAAGAGGATGTGGACGGCGAGGGCGAGATCCGGGGCGACGGAACGGGCGACGGGTCGGTGGCCGGCACGGTGTTACTGCTGCTGTCCGGCAGCAGCGTGGCCACGGCCGCACCCGTACCGGAGAAGACCAGACAGGCCCCCACGGCCATCGCGACCATCCGCCGCCTGCGCACGCGCTCGCCGCGCTCGGTGATGTACGACGGCGGCTCGGAACGCGCACGCGACTGACCGACCGCCGCGGCTTCCTTGAACAGGGACCTCAGCGGGTCTCGGGGTTCAGACACGGGGCCCCTCCTCGGTACGCGGATCCTGTAGACGGTGCGAGAGCGTGGCGCGGCCCCGGGCCAGATGTGTCTTGACGGTGCTGGCCGCCAGGCCGGTCTCCGCGGCGATCTGTTCGACGGTCAGGTCGCAGACGTAGTGCAGCGCCAGCGTGCGGCGCTGCTTGGCCGGCAACTCCCGCAACGCCTCCACCAGCGTCACCGTCTCCGGCCCCGGCGCCTCCGTATGGGGAGGCGCGCCACTGCGCTGCCAGGCATCGGCCGCCCGCCGCCGCCCCCGCCACCGGCTCACCGCCAGCCGCCAGGCGACCGTACGGATCCATGCCTCGGGCTGCCCGTCACGGTCGAGTTGCCGCCGCCGGCTCCACCCCTTGACGAAAGCTTCCTGCACCACGTCCTGCGCTTCGTGCTGGTCGCCGAGCATCACGAACAACTGCCCCGTCAGCCGGGCAGCCGTCAGCGCGTAGAACTCTTCGAACTCCTCGACGGTCAACAAACAACTCCTGGATCTCCTCGGTCTCACCCGGCATACGCCCGGCACCCCTCATCCGGACGACACGGAACCCGAAGAAAGCGGGTGACGGTGATCACACGGCTCCCGGGCGGGGTGCGCCGGAAGCCCTGATCACCGACATCCGGGCATACGAGAGAAAGAGTTATCAAACCCCTTGACCAGTGAGAAATTGGGAGGAGAATCATCAATACACCAGAAAACCAGAGCGAGCCGCACCGCCGGCGGAGACGTCCGCCGACCCGAGTGACCCTCTCGTTGGCTCTGGCCAGGCCCCCGGCAGCTCCTCCGGATCCGGAGCTTTCAGCGACGGTTGGAAGTCCCGGCACCGAGAAGGACTACCGGGGACTGCATGTGTGCACCCACGGCCGCGTGATCACGCCACGGAGACGGGGCGCGGGCGCGGAGCGCCGTGGAAGACCTGACCGGGGCCGTAAGCCGGTCAGGTATCGCTGGTCAGCCGCTCAGCCGCTCAGCCGCTCAGCCGCTCAGCCGCTCAGCCGCTCAGCCGGTGAAGCCGGGGACCATCAGGCCGGACTCGTACGCGATCACCACCGCGTGGGTCCGGTTCTGCGCGCCGAGCTTGGTCAGCACGTTTCCGACGTGGGTCTTGACCGTCTCCAGGCTCACCGTGAGGGACTCCGCGATCTCCGGATTGGAGAGCCCGGTGGCCATCAGGCGCAATACCTCCTCCTCCCGCCCGGTCAGGTCGGCCTGCGGGAGGGCCTCGGCGGAGCCCAGCGGACGGGCGGCGACCATGCGGCCCAGAGCGGCCGGGAAGAGGACCGCTTCGCCCGCCGCCACCACCCGGACCGCCTCGGCGATCCGGCGGACCGGGAGGCGCTTGAGGACGAAGCCGCTGGCGCCCGCGCTGAGGGCGGCGGTGACGTAGCCGTCGTTCTCGAAGGTGGTGATCACCACGACCTTCGGCGGGTCGGCCACTTCGGCCAGCAGCTGGCGGGTGGCCTCGATCCCGTTGCGACGCGGCATCCGGACGTCCATCAGGACCACGTCCGGCCGCAGGCTCCGCGCCCGTTCGACCGCCTCGACGCCGTCGGCGGCCTCGCCGACCACCGTGATCCCCGGCTGCGCGGCGAGCAGCATGCCCAGGCCACTGCGGGTCACCTCGTCGTCGTCGGCGATCAGGAGGCTGACGGCAGGGCCGGCGCCGGCGGGGAGGGCCGCGCCTTCGCCCGTACCGGACCCGCTCACGCCGACTCCCGCACCGGACCCGCTCACGCTTTCGCCCGCACCGGATGCACTCACGCCGACGCCCGCACCGAACCTGCTCACACCGGCACCCGTACCGGATGCACTCACACTTTCGCCCGCACCGGGTGCACTCACGCCGACGCCCGCACCGGGAGCCGGACGGCCAGCCGCCAGTGCTGCGCCCCGTTTGGGCCGGCCCGGAACTCACCGTGCAGCAGCCGGACGCGCTCGGCCAGCCCGGACAGACCGTGCCCGGAGGTCGGGAAGGCCCCCGGGCGCGCGCCCAGGTCCGTACCTGCCCCGGTCCGGTTGACCACCGCGAGGTCGAGCGCGTCCGGCCCGGCCACCACCTTGATACCGATCGGGCCGCCCGCCCCGTGGCGCAGCGCGTTCGTCAGCCCCTCCTGGAGGATCCGGTACGCCGCCCGGGAGAGCGTCCCCTGCACCTGCGCCAACTCGCCCGACAGCTCCGGTTCCACCACCGCCCCCGCGTGCCGCAGACGGTCCAGCAGCCCGGGAAGGTCGGCCAGGGTCCGGGTCGGTGCCGTCCCCGACTGTTCCTCGCGCAGCACTCCTAGTACGTAGTCCAGGTCCTCCAGCGCTGCCCGCGTCGACTCCTCGATGCTGCGCATCGCGGCCCGCGCCGCGACCGGGTCGGCGGAGAGCATCTCGCCCGCCACCGCCGCCTGGATGGTGGCCGCCGTCAGTGTGTGCCCGATCGAGTCGTGCAACTCGTGGGCGATCCGGTTGCGTTCGGCCAGCAGCATCTCCCGCTCGGCGGCCAACGCGAGCCGTTCGGCCGCCGACGGCCCCAGCAGCCGCGGCGCAGACCACCGCAGGACCTTCGTCACCAGTACGCAGATGGCCACCGCCAGCACGATGAACACGGCCGCCACCACCCAACTCCACCCGCCCGAAGCCTGGAACGACGAACCGAACAGGCTCAGCCGCGCCTCGCCGCCGATCCAGTTCCCCGGCAGCGCGAGGCCCATGATGAACAGCACCCCGCTCGCCAGCGCCCCCATCCACCCGACGGCCACGTGCAGCACCAGCCAGAGGGGGGTCCGCCAGCGGTCGAGACCGGGCGAACCGGAGGCCCGGCGGTCGGCCACCGGATTCGGCAGCGGCACCTGCAACAGCCTGCGGGCGGATACGACCAGCGCCCGCCGTACGGGAGGCACCAGCCCGGCCGCGCCGACCAGTACCACCCAGATCAGCAGGACCAGGACGATCTGCACGCTCTCGGGCGCGGACGGCCACGACAGCGCGGGCAACAGGGCGAAAGGCAGCAGCGGAAGGCTCGCCAGTGCGCCGCAGTAGGCGAACAGCACACCCGAATACGTGGAGCCGCGCAGCAGCGGCCGGATTCCCCTCATCATGGCCGCCAGTATCCGTGGACGGCCCACCGGCAGCCTCCCCCGATCGGGGGAGCGTTTTTTCCCACCTTGCCGCGATGCGGTCGAGGGGCCCCGGAAACCAGGATCGTGCCCCGACCAAACGATTTCCCGGCCCAGGAGTTGACTCATGCGTGCTCGGACCCAGCAGGGCTCCCGTTCCTCGACCCGGCAGGAGAGCGGCAGGCGACGGCGAACCGTATCGGCCGCGGCCGCGATGGCCATCGGCGTCATGACCCTGGCCGCCCTCGCCCCACCCGCCTCCTCCGCCCCCGCTGCCTCCGCCGCTGTCGCCACCGCCCGGCCGGACGCCGTCCAGCAGGCCCTGAACACGCTGGTGCGCGACGACGGGATGCCCGCCGCGCTGGCGAGCGTCAAGGACCGGAACGGCCGCACCCGCACCTACACCGCAGGGGTCGGCGACCTGGCCACCGGCTCGAAGGTGCCCAGGGACGGGCAGGTGCGGATCGGCAGCAACACCAAGGCGTTCACGGCGGTCGTGGTTCTGCAGCTGGTCGGTGAAGGAAAGATCGACCTCGCCGCCGACGTCGACACCTACCTGCCCGGTCTCGTCCGGGGGAAGGGGATCGACGGGCGCCGCATCACCGTCCGTCAGCTCCTCCAGCACACCAGCGGACTCCCCGACTACGGCATGCACATCGACGACGACGAGCTCAGGCGCCGGTACTTCGAACCGCGCGAGCTGCTCGACATCGCCCTCCGGTACAAGGCCGACGCGGCTCCGGGCGAGACGTGGGGGTACAGCAACACCAATTACCTCCTGGCCGGCCTGATCGTCCAGAAGGTCACCGGCCGCCCCCTCGCCGAGGAGATCGACGGGCGCATCATCAAGCGCATCGGGCTGCGCCACACCTACTTCCCCGCCGCCGGCGACAAGACCATCCGGGAGCCGCACCCCCGGGGCTACCACCGCAGCCCGGCGGACGGGCCGCTGCGCGACTTCACGGAGATCGACCCCTCCGCAGGCTGGGCCGCAGGCCAGTTGATCTCCACCAACTCCGACCTCAACCGCTTCTTCACCGCGCTCCTGGCCGGCCGCCTCCTCCCGGCGGCCCAGCTCGCCGAGATGCGCACGACCGTCCCCGCCGGGGCCTCCGGTCTCCGCTACGGGCTGGGGCTCACGAGCAGGCCGCTGCCGTGCGGCGGCGTCTACTGGGGCCACGGCGGAGACATCCCGGGCTACGAGACCCGGGGCGGCGTCACCGACGACGGCCGTGCCGTCAACGTCGCGGTCACCAGCATTCCGACGGACGAGGCGGCCGTGCAGCACGTGAAGGACGCCGTGGACAGGGCCTTGTGCGGATGAACCACGCACATGGCAACCCACACCCACACCCACACCCACACCCACGCCCAGAACAACGCCCCCACACCCCCACTACCAATCCATCCCCAGGAGTTGAATCATGCGCGGGCAGACACGACAAGGGCTTCGCGAGCAGGGCCGCAAGCCGGGCCGTCGGCCGGGCACCCGGCGACGAACCGTATCGGCCGCGGCCGCGATGGCCATCGGCGTCATGACTCTGGCCGCCCTCACCCCACCCGCCTCCGCAACCAGCCCCGCCTCCCGCTCCGCCGGTCCCGACGTCGTCCGGCAGAGCCTGAACGCGCTGGTGCGCGAGGGCGGGATGCCTGCCGCGCTGGCGAGCGTCAAGGACCGTGACGGCCGCACCCGCACCTACACCGCGGGAGTCGGCGACCTGGCCACCCACGCACCGGTACCCGTCGACGGGCAGGTGCGGATCGGCAGCAACACCAAGACGTTCACGGCGGTCGTGGTTCTGCAACTGGTCGGCGAAGGGAGGATCGGCCTGGACGACGACATCGACACCTACCTGCCCGGTCTCGTCCGCGGGAAGGGGATCGACGGGCGCCGCATCACCGTCCGCCAGCTCCTCCAGCAGACCAGCGGACTCCCCAACTACAGCAACTACCTCGGGGACGACGTCCGTTACTACACCCCCCGCGAACTGCTCGCCACAGCCCTCCGGCATCCGGCCGACTTCGACCCCGGGAAGAGCTGGAAGTACAGCAACACCAACTACGTGCTCGCCGGCCTGATCGTCGAGAAGGTCACCGACCGCCCCCTGGCCAAGGAGATCGACCGGCGCGTCATCAAGCGCATCGGGCTGCGCCACACCTACTTCCCCGCCCCCGGTGACGCGAGCATCCGGGAGCCCCACCCCCACGGCTACTACCGGGAATCGGCGGACGCACCGCTGCGCGACATCACGGAGATCGACCCCTCCTGGGCCTGGGCCGCAGGCCAGCTGATCTCCACCGGCTCCGACCTCAACCGCTTCTTCGGCGCACTCCTGGCCGGCCGCCTCCTGCCCCCGGCCCAGCTCGCCCAAATGCGCTCCACCGTCCCCGCCGAAGCAACCTTCGGCCCCGGCGCCCGCTACGGACTCGGCCTCGTCAGCAGACCGCTGCCGTGCGGCGGCCTCTCCTGGGGCCACGGCGGCAGCTTCCCGGGCTACGAGACCCGGGGCGGCGCCACCGACGACGGCCGCGCCGCCAGTGTCGCGGTCACCATGCAACTCACCGACGAGGCGAGCCGACGCAACCTCGAACGCGCCGTGGACACCGCCCTGTGCCGCTGAACCCGACCTAGAACCACGGATGTCGAAGGGCCCCGCAGCGAACTGCGGGGTCCTTCGGCGTATTGCCCGGTGGGCGCAATGGCGGAGGGTACGAGATTCGAACTCGTGAGAAGTTACCCCAACACATTTTTCAATTCTCCGGAACCCCGTTCACCGAGGTTCACACTTATTCTGACCTGCGATGGAGAGGGCCACAGGGCTGTGGTCACGAGTCGGCCGGCCGGAGGTGAACGAGACCAAAACTGAGACCAGGAGATCAGTTTTGGCAGTTCATGGTGGCCGAGGGTCCTGCCTTGGGAAGTCGCCAATGAGTCATTTATTTACTACTGAGAGTGCAACGGCCTCCTAGAGTCAGAGAGGCATCCTCCTGAGTCCCCCGCGGGGACGGGGGACTCCTGGGCGCAGACTGTGCGAGTGTCGAGTTCGCGGTAATGACCGCGATGCCGCTCGATTCTTCGTCGTAAAGGGCACGTTTGAGGGCGGGATGACCCCCGCCCCGGGGGGAGGCGCAACTGCTCTCGCGGAACGCATGAAGATGGCTCAGTTCTATCGCGTGAAGTCGGCAATCTGCTCGCGCCGGGGCTCTAGCGGCTCATCCCGGCGGCTTTGAGCAGCTTGTGCCAATAGGGTAGCTCGCGTACTTCAGCTCTCTTGTACACGCCCTTTGAGCGTAGTTCCTCGTATGCGTGAACAAGGCGCTCGGCGGTTCGCTGCGTCAACGCGGTTACCTCGTTGTCGAGGATCTTCTCCCACTCCGGGACTACGGGGTCCCGCTGGTCGTAGTGCAGCCAGTCGATCGGTAGTTGGCGGGATACCGCCCAGACCACCAGGTCAGGGGCATCCTCCAACAGGTGCCAATGGTGGGCCGACCGATGCCGGAGCATTTCTTCCAACACGTCGAGGACGGACCGGCGGAATGTGATGGCAATACGCACGCCTGTCGCTTGGGTGCGTTCGTTGAACAGAGTGTGGAACGCCTGTCCGGATGGATTCTGCCAGATTTCCTGTCGCCCCTTGTCCTCAAGCGTGTGATGGGCGAGGTCGGGATGGGGTTCCTGTGAGAATAGTGCGAGCGCTGTTGTTGCCTCGCCGATGGAATATCCCTCTCGGTGCGGGCCGCGTCGCTCCCCACGTCGAAGTTTGAAGTGACACTGATCGTTGCTGAACTGCTTGACCAGCCTGAGCATGATGGGGTGACGGACGAGCAGGTCCTGCGGTTCAGTGAGGTTGCAGTACAGATGCGCGCGGTCATACTCGCTACGCGCCAGTTCACGGGCCGATCCAGTGAGGATGCGGACATCCAGTACGGCCCGGTCCAGGTACTCAGGGGACAGTTCGGTGGCGAGACGTGCGATGAGGGCGATCTGCTGATACCCATCGATGCACTCCGGTCCGAGGAGGTCGAGGGTGCCGCTGCTGCGAGTGCCGTCCGGCGCCCAGAAGACGTTGTCGGCGCCCAGGACCACCCGTCCCACAACACCAAAGGCCTCGGGCCGCTCGCGCATGACTTGTTCCCGCTCCAGGTTCTGGGCAGAACCTTCGAGGAATTCACGCCTGGCTCGCAGTTGCTCTGCGGCGTCGAGTGCTTCGCCGAGTCCGACGAGTTGGCTGGCTGGTACGCGAGCATCCCACTGATCGATATCCAGTCGATGCAGGAGCGTAGTCTGGATTCGGTGGCCCGAGCACGGAAGCGGCATGCTTGTCGGCTCCTGATGAGCCGGGAAAGGATACGTCGCGGCGAAGGAGTTCACGCTCCTACAACGGGCACTTCCTCGATCAGGTGACGGGCGTTACCGCGGAGAGTATGTCCTCCGTGAAGCCGGATTCATCAGTCCTCGGCGGATGTCTCACGCCCGGGCTCGGGTATGTGCCAGATGATTTGGACCTGTTCGTCAAGGGGCATCGAGGGGGTACCGATGTGGATGCGATGGATCAGGTAGAGCACCGCCAACCGGAGGCGCTTTCGGCTGGAGTCGGCCATCCTCGCGCATAGCTGAGATCGAGCGATGGAGTGGATCGAGCTCGGGCTCGGCCTCGGTCCGGGCGGGGCGACATCTCGGAGTGCACCGGGGACGCCAGGCGAGATGGGGCTCCCAGCCAAGTGCGCTGTGCAGCAGGGTGGCGAGATCGGCTCCCGGGCGTCTCCAGAAGATGAGGTCCTCGTCTTACCTTCAGGGGTTTGAACAGACCGGACCACCGGAGCTGCAATCGGCGGGTAGGCGGGGTGGGCCCGGCGGACCAGAAGCAGCCGGGAGCCGACCGCTTTGATCCGCCGACCGCGTTCAGCGGCTATCGCCTTCGGGCCGAGGTGTGATGCGGCCGGGGCGAGCACGCCATAGACATCCGGCAGGGCCAACGCGTCCAGCAGGCCGGTGAAGGCCGCCGAGCCGGGGCCGGCACCCGCCTTGCGTTCGGTGAAGACGCCGGACAGCTCCAGCTCGTGGCTGCGGCAGTACTCGGTGAGTGAGGCGACCAGCGCCACCTGTCGGGCTTCGGAGACCCGCACCAGCCGCAGAAAGCCGTAGACGACAGGCCCGCTGACCAGGCGATGTTCCGTGAGGGTTCCATGCGGGGGACCGTCCAAAGGATCGGCAAGTAGTGACGACCCTGAGCATGGATGTCGCCGAACTCCTGGCCAATCACCCGCCGTTCTACTTCCGTCCCGCCGCCTCCAGGCTTCTGCTTCGATGGCGGTGGAAGGGAGTGAGGCTTGGCAACCGTGCACCACTGGACCAGCCTGGAGGCCAGGGCACTGCGTCTCGCCCTGCGCTTGAGTGTGCGGGCCTTTGCCGAGCACCTCGGCGTGGCCGTTGCGACGGTCTCGAAGTGGGAAAGCAAGCGCGCCGAAACCGAGCCCAGACCCGACACCCAAGCGTTCCTCGACACCGCCCTCGGACGTGCGGACGCCGCCGCCCACCTGCGCTTCGAGACGCTCCTGTCGGAGATGGCCGGCACCGTGCATGGTGCCGGACGGCGCGTCACTTCCGCCGGCCCCCGAGCTTGGGAGTACGAATCGTGGGCGGACGACCTGGACCGCGTCGTGGTCGCACTCTCCTGTCAGAACTTCGCCTTCGCCGACAGCCTGCTGAGTCGCTGGTTTGTGCGGTTCAACGCTCAGGAACTGGACGGAAAGGGCCTGTACCTCTTCGCCCGCTCGACCGCACTGCTCGGTGACCTCAAACGCGACCAAGGCTCTGTGCTCGGCCCACTCTCCGCCCACCACTCCTATGCCGGGGCTCGTGCCGTCTTCACGCGGCTCGACATCCCGCGTCGTGTCGCCCAGCTCGACCTCTCCCTCGCGGTGGTCACGGAAATGTCCGGCGAACTAGAGATCGCCGCCCGCCATTACGAAACCCTCGCCGTCGACGACCGGCTCTCCCGCCGGAACCGCGCCAGGGCCCGACTGTGGGTGGGCACGGCGCTGAGCAAGAACGGTCGGCACGACTACGCGACCCGCGTCATGCAGGCCGCGACCCGCGACTTCGAGGACCTCACCGAACCCGACGACTGGTCGGTGGCCCACCAGAAACTCGCCCTCGCCCGCCGTGGCGCCGGCGACCTCGCCCAGGCCCTGCACTTCATCGACATCGCCTGCAGCAGCGCGGCCACCGACTCCCCGATGCAACGCGTACGGCTGGACACCGCCCAAGGCCACATCCTGCTCTCCGACGCCGCGAGCCGTGATGATGGACTCCACATCCTCGATCAGGCCACCCGCACGGCCGCACAGTACGGACTCGTGCACCAGCTGCGCAGCATCGAGGGCACCAAGGCCATGAACGAGGGGCCGACCGGCCCCCGGCGATGGTGATCAGGGAGAGACGCGCGAGCGACAACCAGCAGGCCATCACCGAGGACCAGTGGCGCCGGGCCGGGCTCATCTGGGACTACCACCAGATGCACCACCAGTTGCGGTACGTCGACGTGGCGATCGGGCTGGGCAGCCACGACCTCGGCGTCGCCACCCACTCCGCCGAGCTGTACCGCGCCGGGCTGTTCCCGACCCTGGTCTTCACCGGCGGCAACAGCCCCACCACCGCCAAGGTCTTCCCGCGCGGCGAGGCCGTCCACTTCCGCGAGCACGCCATCGACCTGGGCGTTCCCCCCGAGGCGATCCTGCTGGAACCGGAGGCCTGCAACACCGGGCAGAACATCACCCTCTCCCGAGAGGCCCTCGCCGCCGTCGGCATCACCCCGAAGACGGTGCTGCTGGTCTCCAAGCCCTACATGGAACGGCGGTCGTTCGCGACCGCCCGCGAGCTGTGGCCGGCCGTCGAGATCCTTTGTGCGTCGGAGCCGCTGGAGCTCGACGACTACGCGAAGTCCATCGGCGACGAGAAACTCGTCTTGGACATGCTCGTCGGCGATCTCCAGCGCGTCATCGAGTATCCGAAGCTCGGATTCGCCATCGAGCAGGAGGTCCCGGAGGACGTGCATGGGGCCTACGAAGCCCTCATCCACGACGGCTTCACCAGCCGTCTCATCTCTTCCTGACCTGCCGTAGCCGGGCGGTCTGTGCGCAATCCACCAGCCCAACCTGCGCCCGAGACCGACCACACTGGCCAAGCTGTTCGCGGCGGACCACTGGATCGTCCTGGGCAACGTGCAGTTCACTCGCCGCGACTGCCCAGCGCCGAGCCTGCCTCGGCGCCCTCGACGAACCAGATCGTCAGCAGTGGCTCATCATCCCCACACGCCTTCCCTGTGGGCGGTCGACTCTCATCCGGGACGCGTTGATCGACGCCCCCGGTCGAGCCCGCCGGAAGACCGCAGGGGTGCTGCGGCAAAGCTACGGAACGAGTCCACACCGGACGGCCCTCACCCGGGTCCTGGGCGAGGTGCTGGACACCTTCGACACCGGCAGGACCCCCGACGTCGCCGAAGCTTCCACCCCCTGCTTCTGGATCTGCTCGGCCGGCAGGGCCAGATGCTCGCTGGCCGCGATCTGCCCTCCCGGCCAGGACGCTCCCACCGACTTGCCGATCTCTCCGCCGTAACCGGAGCCCGCGCGTACGTGTGCGGGACCGGCGGCATGACGTACCTCGACCCGGCACCGTCCGCCGCCAAGGGCATCGGTGTCCTGCCGTTCCAGCCGCCGACGACCAGCATCCGGTCTTCTGGCCGAAGGCGCAGTGCGCAGTGGGCGGTGGCGGCACTCGGCCCGCAGGACATGGCCGCCTGCCCACAGAGGCTTGCCTCGGACCGCGGCCTTCCGGTGGCCGCCGCTCGACTGCCGCCCACTCGCTGACGAGATCACCTTCTCCGAGCAGAAGACCGATCGGACCTGCCGCGCGGGCAGCGGCTGCTTCGGCCCGGGCGTGACCTCCGCGGGAGGTGGGCCCGTGTATCCGGTCCTCTCAAGTGATGCGCCGCTTCGGGCGCAACGCGGCGATGTTGCGGCAGCTGCCACGCGAACCAACGTCGAAGGGCCCCGCAGCAAGCTGCGGGGCCCTTCGACGTATTGCCCGGTGAGAGCAATGGCGGAGGATACGAGATTCGAACTCGTGAGGGGTTGCCCCCAACACGCTTTCCAAGCGTGCGCCCTAGGCCACTAGGCGAATCCTCCGCGGCAAACAATACAAGACGTTGAGGAGTGCTCGCGAACCCGTTCCCCCGGAGATCGGTTCGGGCCCGTTCCGAGGTTGTCCCGGGTGGTTCCGGAAGGCGGGGGGAGTGGACCGGCAGGGGTGGGGATCGGCTAAGGTGGGCGTCAGCCCCTCACGTGGCGCTATCTGACTGAACTCCCCCAGGGCCGGAAGGCAGCAAGGGTAGGTCGGCTCTGGCGGGTGCGTGGGGGGCCCTTGTGTTTCCTGAGGCTGGTGAGTGGCGCTTCGCACGGTCCGGGGTCGGTTGTCGGTCCGCCCGGATAACCTCGTATGTGTGTCGTCCCTTGCGCTGTACCGCCGCTACCGCCCCGAGTCGTTCGCCGAGGTCATCGGGCAGGAGCATGTCACCGACCCGCTGCAGCAGGCGCTGCGGAACAACCGGGTCAATCACGCGTACCTGTTCAGCGGTCCGCGCGGCTGTGGCAAGACGACCAGCGCGCGCATCCTGGCCCGCTGTTTGAACTGCGAGCAGGGGCCGACGCCCACGCCGTGCGGGGAGTGCCAGTCCTGCCAGGACCTCGCGCGCAACGGGCCGGGGTCCATCGACGTCATCGAGATCGACGCCGCATCGCACGGTGGCGTGGACGACGCCCGTGATCTGCGGGAGAAGGCGTTCTTCGGGCCCGCCTCCAGTCGTTACAAGATCTACATCATCGACGAGGCGCACATGGTCACCTCGGCGGGGTTCAACGCCCTGCTGAAGGTGGTCGAGGAGCCGCCGGAGCACCTCAAGTTCATCTTTGCCACGACCGAGCCCGAGAAGGTCATCGGCACCATCCGGTCGCGTACGCACCACTACCCGTTCCGTCTGGTGCCGCCGGGAACCCTGCGCGAGTACCTCGCCGAGGTCTGCGGCAAGGAGAACAGCACCGTCGAGGACGGTGTGCTGCCGCTCGTGGTGCGGGCCGGGGCCGGATCCGTGCGTGACTCGATGTCGGTGATGGACCAACTGCTGGCTGGCGCGGGCGACGACGGTGTGACATACGCCATGGCGACCTCGCTGCTCGGTTACACCGACGGCTCGCTGCTCGACTCGGTCGTGGACGCCTTCGCGGCGGGCGACGGTGCCGCGGCGTTCGAGGTCGTGGACCGGGTGATCGAGGGCGGCAACGACCCGCGCCGGTTCGTCGCGGACCTCCTGGAGCGGCTGCGCGACCTGGTGATCCTGGCCGCCGTGCCGGACGCCGGGGAGAAGGGGCTGATCGACGCCCCCGCCGATGTCGTCGAGCGGATGCGGGCCCAGGCGTCCGTCTTCGGCGCCGCCGAGCTGAGCCGCGCCGCCGACCTGGTCAACGAGGGGCTCACGGAGATGCGCGGCGCGACCTCGCCGCGTCTCCAGGTCGAGCTGATCTGTGCCCGGGTGCTGCTGCCCGCGGCCTTCGACGACGAGCGTTCGCTGCAGGCCCGGCTCGACCGGCTGGAGCGGGGCGCCTCCTTCGCGACCACGGGCCCGGGGCCCGCCATGGGTTACGTACCCGGGCCGGAGGCACTGGCCCACGCACCCGTGCCCGCGGCACCCGTCGTACAGCCGGGCACGGGGCCCGCCGTCGCGCGTGCGGCGGTACGGGGCGAGGCCCCCGCCCCCGCCCCCGCGCCGGTTCAGGCGGCACCGCCCGCCCCCGCCCCCGCCGCCGCACCGGTCCAGGCCCCGCAGCCCGCCGCCCCTACCGCCCCGCAGCCGCCGGCCGAGGCGGCCCCGGCTCCCGCGGGCGGTCAGCGGCCCGGCGCCTGGCCCACCGCCGCCGCGCCGGAGTCGGGCCGGCGCCCCGGCGGCTGGCCGACCGCTTCCGCCCCGGGCCAGTCGCCCGTCCCGCAGCCCGCTCCGGCCGCCGCGCCGGACCGGGCCGCGCCCTCGGCACCGGTGCCCGCCGCCGCCGAGCCGAGTCCGGGCCTGACCCAGGGCGCCGGCCAGGTGCGGAACATGTGGCCGGACATCCTGGAGGCGGTGAAGAACCGCCGCCGCTTCACCTGGATCCTGCTCAGCCAGAACGCCCAGGTGACCGGCTTCGACGGCACCACCCTGCAGATCGGCTTCCTCAACGCCGGCGCGCGTGACAACTTCGCGAGCAGCGGCAGCGAGGAAGTGCTGCGGCAGGCGCTCGCCGAGCGCTTCAACGCGCAGTGGAAGATCGAGGCCGTCGTCGATCCGTCGGGCGGCGCCGGAGCACCTGCGCAGACCGGCGGGGGCCGCCCCGCCGCGCCGCCCGTGCAGCAGTACCAGGCACCCGCGCCCCAGCAGGGTTACGAACCCCGGCCGGCCGCTTCTCCACAGCACCAGCAGCCGCACCAGCAGTCCCAGCCGGCTCACCAGCAGCCGGGCAGCGCCCCCGCCGAGCCCGCGCCGCAGTCGTACTCCGCGCCACCGCAGCAGCAGTACGCCGCGCCCGAGCCCCCGCGTGCGGTCGCCCCCGAGGACGACACCCCGGAGGCCGACGACCCCGACCTCGTCGACTCGGCGCTTTCCGGGCACGACCTGATCGTCCGCGAACTGGGCGCCACGGTCGTCGAGGAGTTCACCAACGAATAGCGGGCGAACCGATGGGTGGGCGACGGGCGGGCGGGGGTGTGCTCAGGGGACCCGGGCCGTCCGCCGCGGCTCCCCGGGGTGTCCACGCAGCGGTGCCCGTCAAGGGCGCCGCGCCCCGGCGGCTAGGCTGCACCCCGTGAAGGTCCTCGTCATCGGCGGCGGCGCCCGCGAACACGCCCTGTGCCGCTCTCTGTCCCTCGACCCCGACGTCACCGCTCTGTACTGCGCTCCCGGCAATGCCGGTATCGCGGAGGTGGCCGAACTGCACCCGGTCGACGCCCTCGACGGCGACGCCGTCGCGCGCCTCGCCGCCGACCTGGGCGCCGAGCTGGTGGTCGTCGGCCCGGAGGCGCCGCTCGTCGCCGGGGTCGCCGACGCCGTGCGCGCCGTCGGCATCCCCTGCTTCGGCCCCTCCGGCGAGGCGGCCCAGCTGGAGGGTTCCAAGGCGTTCGCCAAGGACGTGATGGCCGGGGCCGGCGTCCCGACCGCCCGCAGTTACGTCTGCACCACCCCCGCCGAGATCGACGCCGCCCTCGACGCGTTCGGCGCCCCGTACGTCGTCAAGGACGACGGCCTCGCCGCCGGCAAGGGCGTCGTCGTCACCGACGACGTCGAGGCGGCCCGCACCCACGCCCTGGCCTGCGATCGCGTGGTCATCGAGGAGTTCCTCGACGGCCCCGAGGTGAGCCTCTTCGCGATCACGGACGGCACCACCGTGCTGCCGCTCCAGCCCGCGCAGGACTTCAAGCGCGCCCTGGACGACGACGAGGGCCCGAACACCGGCGGCATGGGCGCGTACTCCCCGCTTCCGTGGGCCGACCCCAAGCTGGTCGACGAGGTCATGGAGTCGGTGCTTCAGCCGACCGTCGACGAACTCCGCCGCCGCGGCACCCCGTTCTCCGGGCTGCTGTACGCGGGCCTCGCGATCACCTCGCGCGGCGTGCGGGTGATCGAGTTCAACGCCCGTTTCGGCGACCCCGAGACCCAGGTGGTCCTGGCCCGGCTGAAGACCCCGCTGGCCGGTGTCCTGCTCGGCTCCGCCAAGGGCACGCTCGACGAGCTGCCCCCGCTCAAGTGGCGCGACGACGCCGCCGTCACCGTGGTCATCGCCTCCCACAACTACCCGGGCACGCCGCGCACCGGCGACCCGATCGAGGGGCTCGATGACGTGGCGGCGCAGGATGCCCCGCACGCGTACGTCCTGCACGCGGGCACCAGGCGCCAAGGTGACGCGATCGTCAGCGCGGGCGGCCGGGTGCTGTCCGTGACCGCGACCGGCAAGGACCTCGCGGGCGCCCGTGAGCGTGCCTACACGGCGGCGGCCCGCATCCGCCTCGACGGCTCGCACCTGCGTACGGACATCGCCCGGAAGGCCGCGGAGGGCTGAGACCGGCTCCCCGAAGGGCCACCACCGGGGCGGGCTCGGGTTGGGCTCGGGGCGGGTTCCGCCGAAGGGCCACCACTGGGGCCGGCTCCGCCGAAGGAGCACCGGGCCGGCTCCACCGAAGGAGCACCGGGCCGGCTCCACCGAAGGGCCACCGGGTCGATTCCACCGAAGGACCACCGGGGCGGCTTCCCCGGAGGACCACCGGGCCGGCTGTCCCCACGGACGCCGCCCTGAAACGCTCTGACGAGCACAGACGCGCCGCTGCCCCAAGGACAGCGGCGCGTCAGCACCTTTGCCCAAAGCCATTCCATCGAGTGACGGCTGCGCCATCCGGATGACGCCCGCCGAGGCCCCAACTAGGGTGCGGCGCAAGCATTCCGGCACTTGGCCCACTGGCATTGCGATGTCAGTGACGGGTGCCACAGTGGGGGAGTGAACAACACCGCCGCGGGGGCAGAGGGGGTGACGTCCGGACGTGTCCGGTACCGGTACAAGTGAGGAGCTGGGTGCGCTGAGTGCGCGTGCCCGGGCTCATGCTCTGCTGCGCATCCGCGGCAGGGCGGCAGCCGTGGCGATCCTGCCGGCGGCGGTGGCCGTCGTGCTGCTCGTGGCGGGCGCCCAGGGCCTCGCCGTGGGCAGCGGCTGGGACACCGCGCGCTGGGCCGTGACGGCCTGCGCGGTCGTCGTGCTGCTGCTCGCCGCAGCGGTCGCGGTCGCGATCGTACGGGCGAGGCCGGCGGTCAGCCCGACCGTCCCGCTCCCGGAGAAGGCCGCCCCCGATCTCTACCGCCTGGTCAGGGACCTCGCCGACCGGCTCGGGGTTCCCGCGCCCTCGGCGATAGCCCTGACGCCCGACTGCGACAGCTGGCTGGAGGACCGCACCCACCCCTCGGCGCGGCCCGCGCCGGGCGCCGGCCCGGATACCGCCGCGCATTCCGCGGTCCGGTCCCGCCGCCGGGTCCAGGCGGCGCCGGTGCTGGTCATCGGATCGCCGTTCCTGTGGTGGATGCGGGTCGCCGAGCTGCGGGCGGTGCTCGCCCCGGTCGTCGCGGGCACGGGCCCGGCCGCGCATCCCGACATAGCCGCTGCCCGTCGCTTCGTACGCGGGCTCGACGGCGCGGTCGCCGACGCCGCCGCGCCCGTGCCGGGGCCGCTGGCCGGGCTGCGCAGAGTGCCCCGCGCCTTCGTCGGCCGGATCGCCAGATTGCTGCTGCGCAGCTGCCGGGGCCACGCCGCCGAGATGGAGCGGAGTGTCGCCGCCGCCGCGTCGGTCCGTGCACAGGGTGTGGATTACGGTCTGCGGATCGTCGCCCAGGAGCAGGTCGGCCTCGCCTACGCGTGCTGGGACCGGCTGCTCACCCGGGTCGCCCTGCCCGCCTGGCGGATGGGCCGCTGGCCGTCCCGGCTGGACGCGGGCGTGGTGTCCGCCCTCACCGAGCTGTCCCGGCGCGACCGGCTCGCCGACGGATTCGCCTCCCGGCTGGGCGAGCGCCCCGCCTGCGACCTCCTGGAGGAGCCGGGCGCGGCCGACGAGGCGGCATCGCTGCTGGCGGCCCGGTTGTTCCACGGCGGCCCGGCCCGTACAGGCCCGGACTGGTCGCCGGTCGACTGGCAGCAGTACCCGGAAGAGGTTGTCGACCGTAAGTGGCGCACCGAGGCCGCCCGCCTGCACCGAGTCCTGGACTCGATGACCCCCGCACCCGCCGGGCCCCCTGCGCCCCCCGCACCGGCCGGGCCCCCCGCACCGGCCGGGCCCCCCGCACCCGCCGGGCCCCCCGCACCCGCCGGGCCCCCCGTACCTGACGCACCCGCCGCACCCGCCCCAGCAGCGACGGGTCGGGCCCCTGACGGCTTCCACGGCTCCAGCGACCTCCACGGCTCCAGCGACCCCCACCGCCCCGGTGACCCCCACCGCCCCGGCGACCCCCACGGCCCCAGCGACACCCACGCCCACCCGGACGCCCTTGCCCCCTCCCGTCCCGTCGCCTGCCCCGTCGACGCCGGGATGCCCACGCTGGCCCGTGTCGTCGAGCATCTGGCGGGCCGGACCGGGGGCGGCGAGGAGCTCGCCGCGGGAATCAGCGCCGCGGTGGCCCGCGAGGAGGCCGCGGCCCAGCAGCACCGGGCCGGTGACACATCGGGCCGGGCAGGCGCCCCGGTCGGCACGGGCGGGGACGTCCCGGACCCCTGGGGCCCCGACCCCCTCCCGCTCTTCCCGCTCCAGCCGCCCCGTACGGGCACGGAGCTGCTCGCCGACCACGTCGCGGCGATGGTCTGCTGCGCGGCGGTGGACACGGCGGGCGCGGCGCCCGGCCTCGACTGGCTGGACGGTCCCGCGCTGCTGATCGACGGTGAGCGCCGGGCCGACCTCGGCAGTCCGGTCCTGAGCCTGGTCGAGGACGGGGACGCGGAACCACTGCGGTCCTGGCTCGCTTCCATCGGCGTACGCACCGACAAGCCCGTCCGCCTCGTCTGAAGCAGCAGCCCCGGCAGTCACACCACAAACACCCCAACACTCGGAATGGAACGCTCCGTTCACTTCAATTCGCGACGAACGGTGACGGGGCGCATGCGTTATGTGATGTGCTGGGGATCGACGCTGACAGCCGGCGCATTGCTGTTGGCGCACCGATGACGCATGACCAGCGCCGATCGGCGATCCGCGGTCAACGGTCCGCGGTCAACGGTCCGCCGACCGCGACCGACGATCGACGACCGGCCATCCACCATCGACTGTTGTCTCGGGGGACCTGAGGGAGGGAAACGGTATGGGGACGGAGCAGATTCGGCGATGGGAGTCGGGTGCCCTCGCGCATGCCGTCTCCGACCCCTTCGGCCAGGGCCCGCTGCCCTGGCTGCGCGGCAGCGAGAACTACTTCGACGACACCGGCCATGTCGTCCCCTGGTACGCCGACCCCGCCCTGACCCGCTCCACCGACGGCGGCACACGCACGGCCGACGATGTGCACCGCCAGATCAAGGGCTTCATCTCCACGGGCGCCGCGGCCCCCGGCGAGGCGATCGACTTCCACGTCACCGTGGACCCGCCCCAGCAGTTCTCCGTGGACATCTACCGCATCGGTCACTACGGCGGCGACGGCGCCGCCCAGATCACCACGAGCCCCCGGCTCTCCGGCATCGTCCAGCCCGCGCCGCTCACCGCCGACCGCACGGTCTCCTGCCACCACTGGTGGCAGTCCTGGCGGCTCCAGATCCCCACCTACTGGTCGATCGGCGCGTACGTCGCCGTGCTCACCACGGTGGACGGATACCGCTCACACATCCCGTTCACGGTCCGCGACGACCAGCCGGCCGATCTGCTGCTGGTCCTGCCGGACATCACCTGGCAGGCGTACAACCTCTATCCGGAGGACGGCCGTACCGGCGCCAGCCTCTACCACGCCTGGGACGAGCAGGGCAGTCTCCTGGGCGAGGAGGACGCCGCGGTCACCGTCTCCTTCGACCGCCCCTACGCGGGCGCCGGTCTGCCGCTCCACGTCGGCCACGCCTACGACTTCATCCGCTGGGCCGAGCGTTACGGCTACGACCTCGCGTACGCCGACACCCGCGATCTGCACGCCGGCCGCGTCGATCCGGCCCGCTACCGCGGCCTGGTCTTCCCCGGCCACGACGAGTACTGGTCGGTGCCGATGCGCCGCACCGCCGAAAGCGCCCGCGACGGCGGCACCTCGCTGGTCTTCCTCTCCGCCAACACCATGTACTGGCAGGTCAGCCTCTCCCCGTCGCCGTCCGGCGTCCCGGACCGCCTGCTCACCTGCCGCAAGCGGCGCGGCCCCGGCAAGCCCGCCCTCTGGCGCGAGATCGACCGCCCCGAGCAGCAGCTCCTCGGCATCCAGTACGCGGGCCGGGTCCCCGATCCGCACCCCCTGGTCGTACGGAACGCCGGGCACTGGCTCTGGGAGGCGACGGGCGCGGGCGAGGGCGACGAGCTCGACGGCCTGGTCGCCGGCGAGGCCGACCGCTACTTCCCGCGCACCGCACTCCCCGAGCACGAGAGCCGCATCCTGCTCGCCCACTCCCCGTACCTGGACAGCGAGGGCGTCAAGCGCCACCAGGAGACATCCGTGTACCGGGCCCCGTCCGGGGCGATCGTCTTCGCCTCGGGCACCTTCGCCTGGTCCCCGGCGCTGGACCGTCCCGGCCATGTGGACCCGCGCATCCAGCGCGCCACCGCCAACCTCCTCGACCGCATCTGCAAGCGCGACTGACCCGGCTCGCCACAACGCGGGCCGGGGCCACGGAAGTCGGCGCCACGGACGCCCCCGCCCCACTCCGCCGCACCCCGATACGGGAGAATCGGAACGACTCCTGGATCAAACTACGCGGAGGCAGCGTGTCCGGATTTGTAGAAAAGCCCGAGCCGGTGCAGGTCCCGGGCCTCACCCACCTGCACACGGGCAAGGTGCGCGACCTGTACCGGAACGAGGCGGGCGACCTCGTCATGGTCGCCAGCGACCGCATGTCCGCGTACGACTGGGTCCTGCCGACCGAGATCCCGGACAAGGGACGGGTCCTCACCCGGCTCTCGCTCTGGTGGTTCGACCAGCTCGCCGATCTCGTACCGAACCACGTCCTGTCCACGGAGCTCCCCGCCGGAGCCCCCGCCGACTGGGCCGGCCGCACCCTGATCTGCAAGTCGCTGCGGATGGTCCCGGTCGAGTGTGTCGCCCGGGGCTACCTCACCGGCTCCGGCCTCGTCGAGTACCAGGAGTCCCGCACGGTCTGCGGTCTCGCGCTGCCCGAGGGGCTCGTCGACGGCTCCGAGCTCCCGGAGCCGATCTTCACCCCCGCCACCAAGGCGGCCGTCGGTGACCACGACGAGAACGTGAGCTTCGAGGAGGTGGCCCGCCAGGTCGGTGCGGAGACCGCCGACCTGCTGCGCCGCACCACGCTGGACGTCTACGGCAGGGCACGTGACATCGCGCGCGAGCGCGGCATCATCCTCGCCGACACCAAGTTCGAGTTCGGTTTCACGCCCACCGCCGACGGCGGCGAGGAACTGATCATCGCGGACGAGGTGCTGACCCCGGACTCCTCGCGCTTCTGGCCCGCGGCCGGCTGGGAGCCGGGCCGGGCCCAGCCCAGCTACGACAAGCAGTTTGTACGCGACTGGCTGACCTCGCCGGTCTCCGGCTGGGACCGCAGGAGTGAGCAGCCGCCGCCGGCCCTGCCCCAGGAGATCGTGGACGCGACGCGGGCGAAGTACCTGGAGGCGTACGAACTCCTCACCGGCACGTCCTGGCAGTAGGACTGCCGACGAACACGAAGAAGCCCCCGGCCGGAAGGCCGGGGGCTTCTTGCTGAACCGAGCGGACGACCAGGTTCGAACTGGCGACCTCAACCTTGGCAAGGTTGCGCTCTACCAACTGAGCTACGTCCGCAAGCGCCGAAGCGCGAGAACCACTATACCCATCCGCGCTGCCGTGCGAGACGCACCGCGGCATGTCGATTCTCCGCGCCGAGCTTCGAGGCGGCCGCGGAGAGGTAATTCCGTACCGTTCCCTGCGACAGCGACGCCCGCTCCGCGATCTCCGCGACGGGTGCCCCGTCCGCCGCCAGCTCCAGCACCTCGGTCTCCCGCGCGGTCAGCGGAGAGTCCCCGGCGGAGATCGCGTCGGCCGCCAACTCCGGGTCCACGTAACGGTTTCCGGCGTGCACGGTGCGGATGATCCCGGCCAGCTGCCGGGCGCTGACGGTCTTCGGGACGAAGGCCCGCACGCCCGCCTCCAGCGCCCGCTTGAGGTGTCCGGGCAGGCCGTGGCTGGTCACGATCATCGTCCGGCAGCCGGGCAGTTCGGCCCGCAGGGATGTGGCGACACTCACACCGTCGGCGCCCGGCATCTCCAGATCGAGGACCGCCACATCGGGCCGGTGGGCCCGGGCCATGGCCAGCGCCTCCGGGCCGGTCGCGGCCTCCGCGACCACCACCAGGTCGTCCTCCAGGGCCAGCAGCGCGGCCAGCGCGCCCCGGATCAGGTGCTCGTCGTCGGCCAGCAGCACCCGTACGGTCGTCATCGTCGTTCCTCCTGAAGTACGGGTGCCTCCCGGGCGGCAGGCGGCTTGTCGAGGCGGGCCGGGGACGCCGCCGGGCCGAGCGGGATCGTCGCCGTGAGCCGGAACACGCCGTTCCCCGCCGGGCCCGCGGCCAGCGAACCGTCGAGCACGCGGAGCCGCTCCCGCAGCCCGGCCAGCCCCGAACCACCTGGTCCGGAGCCGTCACCCACCCCGGAACCCCCGCCCTGCCCCGCGTCGGCCACCGCGGCTCCGTCGTTCTCCACCAGTAGCACGACCGCGTCCGCCGAGGACCTGAGCCGGATCACGCAGTGGCGCGGATCCCCGTGCCGCAGCACATTGGTCGCCGCCTCCCGCACGACCCAGCCGAGCGCGGACTGCACGGGCGCGGGCAGCTCCCCGCCGGCGTCCCCCGTCACCTCGCACTCGATCCCGGCCGCGCTCAACACCCCTCGGGCACCGGCCAGTTCGGTACCCAGGTCGGCCTCCCGGTAGCCCCGTACGACCTCGCGCACCTCCTGCTGCGAGGTGCGGGCTATCCGCTGCACCTCGACCATCTGGTCCAGCGCCTCCGGCCTGCCGCGCTGGGCCAGCTCCACGGCCAGCTCGCTCTTCAGCGCGATCACGGCGAGATTGCGGCCCAGTACGTCGTGCAGGTCCCGCCCGAACCGCAGCCGTTCCTCGGCGACCGCGAGCCGGGCCTGAAGGTCCCGGGCCGCCTCGGCCTGCCACATCACAGCCAGGCTCCAGGCGCTGGGCCGTACGGCGATCAGTGTGAGCAGGCAGCCGAAGAGAATCGTCGGTACCACCCCGGCCAGTGCCGCGCCCCGTACCCCGACCGCGGCGAAGACGCAGACGCTCAGCGCGGCGCCGGCGAGCGACTGGACCAGGAAGGTACGGACCGGGACCACCAGGACCTGCGTGATCGCGAGCGCCACCGGAGCGTTCATGGTCATGATGAGCAGCCCGCTGTCGGCGATCCCGTCCACCCCGGCCAATGCCGCCAGCAGCCCCAGGTTCACCAGCAGCAGTACCAGCGGCGGCAGCTGCCGTCGGAGGGGAATGACGTCGGTGCCGAGGTAGTGCGCGTACGACAGCTTGACGTTGCGGTTGCTCAGCAGGCACTGCGCAAGGCTCACGAGCAGCAGTGCCACGCCCAGTGCGATCGGCAGCGGCGCCCGGCGGATGTCCGACTTGAACGGGGCCAGCTGCCACGACAGGGTGAAGAGCCAGGGCATCACCGAGAGGGTCAGCCGCGAGTAGAGATCGATCCGCTCCAGCCTGCTGCGCTGCTGCCAGCTGCGGCGCCAGCCCCGTACGAGCACCACGGTGTCCCTCCTCAGCGTCGCGGATCCCAGCGGAACCGTCGTTGCACAGCAAACACGGCGAACCCGGTCCAGGCCAGCCCGGTCATGGCGGCCACGAGCAGGTCGGAGCCCTCGGCCCCGCCCAGCCAGCCCGTCCGTACGAGCGTCATCACCCCGGTCACCGGCAGCAGTTCGCACACGGACGCCATCGGGCCGGGCATGACCTCCAGCGGTACGAAGAGCCCCGAGCCCATCATCGAGACGAAGAACAGCGGGAGGGTGGTGAGCTGCGAGGTCTGTACGGTGCGGGTCACCGCGGAGGTGGCAGCGGCCAGTGCCGTCAGCAGCACCACGCCCAGCAGCAGGCCCGCCAGCAGCAGTTCGGGCCGCCGAGGCGCGGCGAGGCCGAAGAAGGCAGTCCCCGCGGCCACGATCACCACGGTCTGGGCCAGCGCCAGCGCGACCGACGGCAGGGCGGTCCCGACGAGGATCTCCGGGTCGGTGACCTCGCCGGTGCGCAGCCGCTTCAGGACGAGGTCCTCGCGCCGTGCCACGTAGGACGAGACCAGGTTCATGTAGACGGCCTGGATCAGCACGATGCCGATGCCGCCGCTGAGCGCCGCCGCGGCGACGGACAGGCCGGTCCCGTCCAGAACGGACTCCTTCAGTGCCGACTTCATCGCCAGGACCATGGCGGCGGGCATCAGCAGCGAGACGAACACCGCCGTGCGGTTGCGGGCGAGCAGGGAGACTTCGGCACGCCCGAGGGCGGTCAGCCGGCTCCGGAGCGTCGTGCCGGCCGCACCGGTCGCGCTCGTCGTCGTGGTCGTCATCACGCAGCCACCTTCGCGTCGTACGTTTCGCCGTTCGCTTCGTTGTCCGACGCGCTCTGCGCGATATCGAGGAACGCCTCTTCGAGCGAGGCCGACCGGGCATCGAGACCGAGCAGCCGGACGTCCGACTCCCGTGCCCAGGTCAGCAGTTCGTCCAGGGACTCCTGCAACCGGTGGGTACGGATCTCGATCCGGTGGCCGTCGGCGGCGGCCCGCAGCCCCAGCGGAAGCCGGGCCGCCGGGACGCTCTCCGGCAGCTCGAACCGGATGCGGGCGGGGCGGGCGGCGGTCACCTCGGCGGTGGTGCCCGCCGTCACGATCCGCCCCCGGTGCATGATCGCCAGCCGGTCGGCGAGGGTCTCGGCCTCCTCCAGGTAATGCGTGGTGAGCAGGACGGTGGTGCCGCCGTCCCGCAGCTCGCGCACCAACTCCCAGGTGTTGCGCCGCCCTTCGGCGTCGAGTCCGGTGGTCGGCTCGTCCAGGAACAGCACCTCGGGCCGCCCGAGCAGGGCCATCGCCAGATCGAGCCGGCGCCGCTCACCGCCGGAGAGCTGCTTGACCCGCACCCGCCCCCGGTGGGAGAGCCCGACCAGCTCCAGCGCCTCGCCGGTCGGGCGCGCGCCGCTGGTGCAGCCCGCCCACATCCGTACCGTCTCGGTGACCGTCAGCTCGGACGGGAAGCCGCCCTCCTGGAGCATCACCCCGATCCGCGGCCGCACGGCGGCGCGCTCCCGGAACGGGTCGTGGCCGAGCACCCGGACCGTGCCGCCGTCGGGCACGGCCAGGCCCTCCAGCAGTTCGACGGTGGAGGTCTTCCCGGCGCCGTTCGTACCGAGCAGGGCGAAGAGCTCACCGCGCGCCACCGAGAAGGAGACACCGGCCACGGCCTCGAATCCGCCCGCGTAGCGCCGTCGCACTCCGGCCGCCTCGATCACCGCATCGGAACGGGAGGCGGAGACGGAGTCGGACGCGGAGACGGAGTCGGACGCGGACGCGGCTGCGGCGGGTGCCACGGTCCGGTCCGCGCGGTTGCCTGGGATGTCGTCGCTGGTCATGCCCACAGGCTTTCGCGGGATCGGCGACGGGATCAGTGCGAGTTGTCATTACTGCTCATGACAAACGTCATGGGGGACCGGGTACGACGAAGGCCCTGGTCGATATCGACCAGGGCCTTCGTTTCGATCAAGAGCGGACGACGAGATTCGAACTCGCGACCCTCACCTTGGCAAGGTGATGCTCTACCAACTGAGCCACGTCCGCATTGCTGCCGCTCATTGTACTCCTCGGAAGGAGATTCATCGGGCGGTGCGAGCATCACCCTACCCGATCCACCGGAGTGGTCGATAAGAGTGATGCAGAGCGGGTGACAGGAATTGCACACTGCGCCTTCCCCCTGGAAGGGGGATGTTCTGCTACTGAACTACACCCGCACGCTGCGTGGGGTTCGGCTTTTCGGCCTTGCCCCTCGGCGTGCTCCAGACTTTAGCCGACCTGCGGGGGTGTAGCGCAAGTCGGTGTCCGCGGGGTGTCGTCCGAGGGGGTGCCGGGGGCCCTGTCGGTGGGTCAACTCGCCTCGCGGAACGCCTCGTAGACCTTCTTGGGGATCCGGCCGCGGGCCGGCACCTCCATCCGGTGCGAGCGGGCCCAGGCACGCACGGCCGCCGGGTCGGGGGCGAGCGAAGTGTGCCGGTACGACACGGGGGTCTTGCCGTGCTTGCTGGCGTTTGTCTGCTTTCGGCCCGCTGCCATGTACGGCGCGAGGGCCTTGCGCAGTTTCTTTGCATTGGACGTATTGAGGTCGATCTCGTACGACTTCCCGTCCAGGGCGAAGGTGACCGTTTCCGCCGCTGCTCCCCCGTCGATGTCGTCGGAGAGCGTGACCACTACGCGCTGAGCCACGGATATCGGTCCTTTCCTACGGTATCGGCGCGTCTGGCGTGCGCTGATGCCGGCCTTCCGGCTGCTAGGCGGATGCGGTGTCGACGGTTGCCGACTGTTTAGGGCAATGCTGCATTCCCCGGTAATCATTTGTACAGCGGTTGGTGCCGCATTGTGAAGCCCACCCAATTAACTCCGCGTGTCAGCCTTCTATGTGTGCTGTCGGTGAGGATTTTTTTTGCAGGACTTTCCCCATGTGTTGTCGCGTCCGATATCTGGGCGTGATCCGGGCTCCTCGATATCTACCCGCGTAGAATTTCTGGCCAGGTACGCTGAGAGGACCTGCGGGGGTCTGGGGAGCCCCCCGGAGAAACAGCCGCACCACACCACACCGGGAGTGCCAGTGGCACGCGTCGTAGTCGACGTCATGCTCAAGCCGGAGATCCTCGACCCGCAAGGACAGGCGGTGCAGCGCGCACTGCCCCGTCTCGGCTTCGAGGGAATCGCGGACGTACGTCAGGGAAAGCGTTTCGAGCTGGAGGTCGAGGGGCCGGTCGACGACGCCGCCCTCGGCCGTATTCACGAGATGGCCGAGACTTTCCTCGCCAACACCGTCATCGAGGACTTCACCGTGAAGGTGGAGAAGGCCGAGGAGCCGAAGTGACCGCTCGTATCGGAGTCGTCACCTTTCCCGGCACGCTCGACGACAAGGACAGCCTGAGGGCCGTACGGGTCGCGGGCGCCGAACCCGTATCGCTGTGGCACCGCGACAAGGACCTGCACCAGGTCGACGCGGTCATCCTGGCGGGCGGCTTCTCCTACGGCGACTATCTGCGGGCCGGAGCCATCTCCCGCTTCTCGCCGGTCATGGAGACCGTCATCGAGCAGGCGAAGGCGGGGATGCCGGTCCTCGGCATCTGCAACGGCTTCCAGATCCTGACCGAGGCGCATCTGCTGCCCGGCGCGATGCTGCAGAACAACCACCTGCACTTCATCTGCCGCGACCAGAAGCTCCGCGTCGAGAACGCGGAGACCGCCTGGACCTCGGACTACTCCGCGGGCCAGGAGATCTCCGTACCGCTCAAGAACATGGACGGGCGTTACGTCGCCGACGAGCGGGTCCTCGACGAGCTGGAGGCGGAGGGCCGGGTCGCCTTCCGCTACCTGGACATGAACCCCAACGGCTCGCTGCGGGACATCGCCGGCATCACCAACGCCGCGGGCAATGTCGTCGGCCTGATGCCGCACCCGGAACACGCCGTCGAGCCGCTGATCGGAACCGGCCGCACCGACGGTCTCGGGTTCTTCACCTCGATCATCAAGAAGCTGGTCAACGCATGAGCCTGGATACGGTCAAGCACGCGGCCGAGACCCCGGACACCGCGCAGCCCTGGAAGGAGCTCGGCCTCAAGGAGGACGAGTACGCCCGGATCCGCGAGATCCTGGGCCGCCGTCCCACCGGCGCCGAGCTCGCCATGTACTCCGTGATGTGGTCCGAGCACTGCTCGTACAAGAGCAGCAAGGTCCACCTCAAGCAGTTCGGCGAGAAGGTCCCCGCCAACGACGCGATGCTCGTCGGCATCGGCGAGAACGCCGGTGTGGTCGACGTCGGTCAGGGTTACGCGGTCACCTTCAAGGTCGAGTCGCACAACCACCCCTCGTACATCGAGCCCTACCAGGGCGCGGCCACCGGCGTCGGCGGCATCGTCCGCGACATCCTCGCCATGGGTGCCCGCCCGGTCGCCGTCGTCGACCCGCTGCGCTTCGGCGCGGCCGACCACCCCGACACCAAGCGCGTCCTGCCGGGCGTCGTCGCGGGCATCGGCGGCTACGGAAACTGCCTGGGCCTGCCGAACATCGGCGGCGAGGTCGTCTTCGACGCCTGCTACCAGGGCAACCCGCTGGTCAACGCCGGCTGCATCGGCGTGATGAAGCACGAGGACATCCACCTCGCCAAGGCCTCCGGCCCCGGCAACAAGGTGATCCTCTACGGCGCCCGCACCGGCGGCGACGGCATCGGCGGCGTCTCGGTGCTGGCCTCGGAGACCTTCGAGTCGACCGGCCCGGCCAAGCGCCCGGCCGTCCAGGTCGGCGACCCGTTCCAGGAGAAGCTCCTCATCGAGTGCACCCTGGAGATCTTCAAGGAGAAGCTCGTCGCGGGCATCCAGGACCTCGGCGGCGCCGGGCTCTCCTGCGCCACGTCCGAGCTGGCCTCCGCCGGATCCGGCGGCATGCGCGTCGAGCTGGACACCGTGCCGCTGCGCGACTCCTCGCTCTCGCCCGAGGAAATCCTCATGAGCGAGTCGCAGGAGCGCATGTGCGCGATCGTCGAGCCGCGGCACGTGGACCGCTTCCTGGAGATCTGCGAGAAGTGGGACGTCATCGCCACCGTCATCGGTGAGGTGACCGAGGGCTCCCAGCTGGAGATCTTCTGGCACGGCGAGCAGATCGTGGACGTGCCGCCGCGGTCCGTCGCCCACGAGGGCCCGACGTACCACCGCCCGTTCGCCCGCCCGTCCTGGCAGGACGCCCTCCAGGCCGACGACGCCGGCAGGCTGGCCCGCCCGGCGAACGGCGCGGAGCTGCGCGAGCAGGTCCTCAAGCTGGTCGCCTCGCCGAACCAGGCGTCGAAGTCCTGGATCACGGATCAGTACGACCGGTTCGTGCAGGGCAACACCGTGCTCGCGATGCCCGAGGACGCCGGCATGGTCCGGATCGACGAGGAGTCGAACCTGGGCGTGGCCATGGCGACCGACGGCAACGGCCGGTACGCCAAGCTCGACCCGTACACCGGCGCGCAGCTCGCGCTGGCGGAGTCGTACCGCAATGTCGCCGCCTCCGGCGCCAAGCCGCTGGCCATCTCGGACTGCCTGAACTTCGGTTCGCCCGAGGACCCGGACGTCATGTGGCAGTTCGCCGAGGCCACCCGTGGTCTGGCGGACGGCTGCCTGGAGCTGGGCACCCCGGTCACCGGCGGCAATGTGTCGCTGTACAACCAGACCGGTGAGACGGCGATCCACCCGACGCCGGTCGTGGCCGTGCTCGGTGTGATCGACGACGTCAACCGGCGTACGCCGGTCGCCTTCGCGGAAGAGGGCCAGCTCCTCTACCTGCTGGGTGACACGCGCGAGGAGTTCGGCGGCTCGGCCTGGTCCGAGGTCGTCCACAACCACCTCGGCGGCATGCCGCCCAAGGTCGACCTGGGCCGCGAGAAGCTGCTCGGCGAGATCCTGATCTCGGCCTCCCGCGACGGCATGATCGACGCGGCGCACGACCTCTCCGACGGCGGTCTGATCCAGGCGGTCACCGAGTCCTGCCTGCGTGGCGGGAAGGGTGCCCGGCTGGTCGTGCCGGACGGGCTGGACGCGTTCACCTTCCTCTTCTCCGAGTCGGCGGGGCGCGCGGTCGTCTCCGTGCCGCGGAGCGAGGAGCTCCGTTTCAACGACATGTGCGGTGCGCGGGGTCTGCCCGTCGCCCGGATCGGTGTCGTGGACGGCGAGGAGATCGAGGTCCAGGGTGAGTTCGGCATTCCGCTGAACGAGCTGCGTACGGCGCACGAGGCGACCATTCCGGCGCTGCTCGCCTGACCCGCGTGTTCTGACGAGAACGGCCCCGCCCTGTTCATGGGCGGGGCCGTTTCTCGCATCGTGTGTCCGGGGCACGGATATTCGGCCGGTGGTCGATCCCGGCCGGGGCCGGTCGATCCCGCTCGGTCCCGGCCGGGGTCGGTCGGGGGCGGAAATGGCCGGCGGAATTGTGTATTCAGCGGGGGAGCGGCGGTGCCGTGGTGAATGCGGTGGCATTTACGTCCGCCGCCTCCGGTTTCCGCCGGTCACCGGCCGGCAGCCGGGTCGCCAGAACGGCGGCCAGGATCATCACCCCGGTCGCCGACCAGAAGACCACGCCGGTCGAGGAGACGAATGCGTCCAGTGCCTGCCGGCGCGCGTGGCCGGTCAGCCCGCCGATGGTGCTGGTCGTGCCGCCGGGGCCGCGGGCCGCGTAGACACTGCTGAGTACGGTGCCGAAGAGCGCGGCGCCCAGTGCCCCGCCGAGGGTCTGGAAGAACCGGACGCCGGTGGTGGCCACGCCCAACTGCTCGGCCGGCGCGGTGTCCTGGACCAGCTGGATGAGCTGGCCGATGAGCTGGCCGAAGCCGACGCCCATCAGCAGCAGTGCGGCGCGGACCGTCCACAGGCTGGTGTCCGTGGACAGCGTGGCGAGCAGTGCCAGGGCGGCGGAGGCGCAGACGGTGCCGCTCACGACGAAGGTCTTCTGCGACCAGCCGGCCGTGGCGAGCCTGTCGGAGAGCAGGCCGACGGCGGTCATGCCGATCGCCATCGGGATCAGGTAGAGCCCGGCCGACGAGGCGGCGATGCCGCGTACGACCTGGAGATAGACCATCACGTAGACCATCGAGCCCATCATGGCCGCGCCGACCAGGCCCTGGATGGCGAAGCCGTACCGGATCTCCCGGATCCTGAACAGGCCGAGCGGCAGCACCGGTTCGGCCGCGGTGGCCTGGCGGCGTACGAACAGGGCGAAGGCGGCGACGGTCGCGGTGGAGAGGCCGATGATCAGCGGGGACGACCAGGCGTGGTCCTTGCCTCCCCACTGGGTGACCAGCAGCAGCATGGTGGAGAAGGCGGCGGCGAGCCCGGCGCCGAGGAAGTCGATCGTGCGGCGGGTGCTGTGCGCGGGCAGCCTCAGCACCCGGACCGCCGCGGCCAGGACGGCGAGGCCGACCGGCAGGTTGACGTAGAAGATCCACCGCCAGTCGGCGTGGTCGGCGAGTGCTCCGCCGAGCCACGGCCCGAGCGCCATCCCGGCACCCGCGACGATCCCGCCGACGCTGCCGCCCTTGCCGCCGTCCTTCTCCTCGGGGCCCTTGAGCTCACGCAGCACGACCATGGTGACGCTCATCAGCCCCCCGCCGCCGATGCCCTGGAGTGCGCGGGCGGCGATCAGCCAGCCCATGGAGCCCGCCATTCCGCACAGCGCCGAACCGGCGAGGAAGGTGGCGACGGCCCCGATGAAGACCTTCTTGGCGCCGATCACGTCGCAGAGCTTCCCGTAGAGCGGCAGCGCGGCGGTGGCGGCGAGCTGATAGGCGGCGATCAGCCAGGGGATCTTGTCGACGCCGTGCACCGGGTCGAGATCGCTGACGATCGGCACGGTCGCCGCCGAGACGATGTTCGTGTCGAGCACGGCCAGCAGGATCGTGGCGATGCAGAGCACGAACCCGATGACGCGCTGACGATGGGTCATGACCGTGGGCATGACTGCGGACATGGCGGGGCTCCCCTCCCGAGCGGCACGGTGCCGCTGCGGCCGGGCACCACCATGGCCCATGAAAATGTATTGAGTCAAGAATTAATCCAGGATCAACTTTCATCCTGGTACAGTGACGCCATGACCGAGGGGATGAGCCTGCGCGAGCGCAAGAAGCTCCAGACACGGCACCGCCTGCTGGCCGCGGCCACCGAACTCTTCGCCGAGCGCGGCTTCGACAAGGTCTCGGTCGCCGAGATCGCGGAGGCGGCCGAGGTGTCGAAGATGACCGTCTTCAACTACTTCGCCGGCAAGGAAGACCTGGTCCTCGCTCCCATGGAGGAGCATGTGGGCGATGTCGCGCGCACGGTACGGGACCGGGCCCCCGGCGAATCCGCCCTGGCCGCCGTGCGCGGACAGTACGTGGCCGCCGTCGAGCGCCGCGAGCCCTCGATCGGAATGAGCGACCTGCCGGTGGTGCTCGGAGTGCGCCGGCTGATCCAGGAGACCCCGGCGCTGCTCACCCGGGCCCACGCGTTCTCCATGCGCTCCTTCGACCTGCTCGCCGAAGTGCTGGTCGAGGAGGGGGAGGAGCCGGCCATCGCGCGGGTGGTGGGCGCCCAGCTGATCGGCACCCGCAACGCCCTCATCCACGCGAACCATCTGCGGCTGCTGGCGGGGGAGCCGGCGGACGCGATCGCCCCGGACGCCGTCGCGCTCGCCGAGCGCGGTTTCGGCCTGCTCGCCGGTGGCCTGGGCGACTTCGCGATCCGGCGCTGAGGCCGGCGGGTCCGTCCGTCCGGTCCGGCAGCGCCTAGGCTCGCGGACATGCCGCCGTCCCAGAAACGTGCCCGCCGCTACGACCCGGCCAGGACCCGCACCGCGGTCCTGGCGCAGTTCGCCCATGTCCGGGAAGCCGTCCGTACCCTGACGCCCGAACAGCTCGCGCTGCCGACCCGGCTCGGCGACTGGACCGTACGCGAACTGGCCGTGCACCTGACCATGGCGCTCTCCGGCGTCACCCGGAATCTGGAGCTGCCGGAACCCGCCGCGGCGGGGCCCGGTCTCACGCCCGTCCAGTGGCCGTTCGCGACCGCGGACCGGGCGGCCGGAATCGCCGACGACACCAGGAGGCTCGCCCTGGACCGCCCGGACCTGGACGCGCTGTACGAGGAGGTCGCGGCGCGGTCCGAGGAGCTGGTGCCCGGGGCCGGCGACGAGCGGCTGCTGACGACGCGGGTCGGGGTGATGCGGCTGGCCGACTTCCTCGTCACCCGTACCGTCGAACTCGTCGTGCATACCGATGATCTGAACGAGGCGGCCGGCCTCGACATCCCGTACGACCGCCAGGCTCTCGCCGCCTGCACCCGGCTGCTCGCCGACGCCCTCGCGGAGAAGGCACCGGGCGGCTCGGTCGAGGTACGGATCCCGCCGTTCGCCGTCGTCCAGTGCGTACCGGGACCCAAGCACACCCGGGGTACGCCGCCCAACGTCGTCGAGACCGATCCGCTCACCTGGATCCGGCTCGCCACCGGGCGTACGGAGTGGGCGCGGGAGCTCGACGGGGCGAAGGTCGCCGCCGGCGGGGAGCGGGCCGATCTCGCCGCCCTCCTGCCCCTGATGGCGTGAGCGGGAACCGGACGGCCCGGCCGGCCGTCCCAGGGCCATGCGGAATCGACGGACGGCCGTGGGGGTTCTCGCCCTCCTCACCCTCGCCGCCTGCGGCAACGAGACGAGCGCCGGCGACGGCAGCGGTTCGGTACGGACCGCTCCGCGCCTCACCGGCGTCCACTGGAACGTCGACTCGGTGACGGCGGGCGGCCGCACGACCGAGGCCCCGGACGGCGCCCATGTGGTGATCGGCCCCGAGGGCGGAGTCACGGGGAACTTCGGCTGCAACCGCTTCAGCGCCGAGGCCGGCACGGACGGCGACACGATCACCGTGCGGCGGGCCACGACCACGCAGATGGGCTGCGAGAAGGTCGTACAACAGTTCGAGACGACCCTGTCCCGTGCGTTCAGCGGCGAACTCACCGCCGCCGTCACGGGCAGGACCCTGACCCTGACCACGAGGACCGGCGACACCATCACGCTGACCTCGGAGCCCCCGGCCCCGCTCACCGGCACCACCTGGACCGTCACCTCCCTGGTGTCCGGCTCCACCGCCTCGTCGCTGCCCGCGGGTATGGAGAAGAGGGCGCGGCTGACCTTCGGCAGGGACGGCTCCGTACGGGGCACCCTCGGCTGCAATACGTTCCGCGGCAACGTGACAGTCACCGGGTCCACTGCCACGTTCCGCCGGACCAGCACCACCAGGATGATGTGCCCGGCCCCCCGGATGGAGCTGGAACGCGTCCTGCTGGCGGTCCTGGACGGGAGGACGACGTACCGGATCGACCACCGCACGCTGTCCCTCACCGCGGCGAACGGCGAGGGACTCGCCGCGACGGCCCAGGCACCCGGCGGATGAGCCCGCGGATGAGTCCGGCACTGGCGGATGAGCTCCGGCACTGGTGGATGAGACCCGGGATCCCGGTCGGGCCGGGCACCGCCGGGCCGGATGGTTCAGGAGCCCGCCACCCGGCCGTGCGCCTGCCGGCGACGGTCCCGGACTGCGGACGATGGGTGCCGCGGCCCTCCGGAACCTCGGACTCGGGCCCCGTGCCCCGGCTTCCCGGTGTGAGGCTCGCCACGAAACGCGCGTTCGGTCGGGCTTCGCGCCGGGGCGTCGGCCGCCTCACCGAGCGCCACCATCCGGCCCGGCGGACTCTCGGCCGCAATGGCCGGAACCCGACGGTAACCGGGCGCTGATCCGGGCGACCGCTGCCCCGTGGCCCGATCCGCAACCCGCCGCACCCGGCGGACGATCACTCCCCGTGACCGTTTGAAGCGCTCCCGGGGACACCCCCGGGAGCGCTTCCCCGGTGGTCCGGACCGGTATCTCGAATTCGGACCAGTGGTCGATCTCGCCTACACTCGGTGGCGTGCCCCGTGGTGATGGACGACTCAACCACGACCTGCTCCCCGGAGAGAAAGGCCCCCAGGACGCTTGCGGCGTCTTCGGTGTCTGGGCTCCGGGCGAAGAGGTCGCCAAGCTCACCTATTTCGGACTGTATGCCCTGCAGCACCGTGGACAGGAGTCCGCGGGCATCGCAGTGAGCAACGGGTCCCAGATCCTGGTCTTCAAGGACATGGGACTGGTCTCGCAGGTCTTCGACGAAACGTCTCTGGGATCTCTCCAGGGCCATATCGCGGTCGGCCATGCCCGCTACTCCACCACCGGTGCCTCGGTGTGGGAGAACGCGCAGCCGACGTTCCGTGCGACCGCGCACGGCTCGATCGCCCTGGGTCACAACGGCAACCTGGTCAATACGGCCAAGCTCGCCGAGATGGTCGCCGACCTTCCTCGCAAGGACGGCCGCGCCACCCAGGTCGCCGCGACGAACGACACCGATCTGGTGACCGCGCTGCTCGCCGGCCAGACCGATGAGGACGGCAAGCCGCTCACCATCGAGGAGGCCGCCGCCAAGGTGCTTCCCGATGTGAAGGGCGCCTTCTCCCTCGTCTTCATGGACGAGCACACCCTCTACGCCGCCCGCGACCCGCAGGGCATCCGCCCGCTGGTCCTCGGCCGGCTGGAGCGCGGCTGGGTGGTGGCCTCCGAGTCCGCCGCCCTCGACATCTGCGGCGCCAGCTTCGTGCGCGAGATCGAGCCGGGCGAGCTCGTCGCCATCGATGAGAACGGCCTGCGCACCTCGCGATTCGCGGAAGCGAAGCCCAAGGGCTGCGTCTTCGAGTATGTCTACCTGGCCCGCCCCGACACCGACATCGCCGGGCGCAACGTTTACCTCTCCCGGGTGGAGATGGGCCGCAAGCTGGCCGCCGAGGCCCCCGTCGAGGCCGATCTGGTCATAGCGACGCCGGAATCCGGCACCCCCGCCGCCATCGGTTACGCGGAGGCCAGCGGCATCCCGTTCGGCGCCGGACTGGTGAAGAACGCCTACGTCGGCCGGACCTTCATCCAGCCGTCCCAGACCATCCGGCAGCTGGGCATCCGCCTCAAGCTGAACCCGCTCAAGGAAGTCATCAAGGGCAAGCGCCTGGTGGTCGTCGACGACTCGATCGTCCGCGGCAACACCCAGCGCGCACTGGTCCGGATGCTCCGCGAGGCCGGCGCCGCCGAGATCCACATCCGGATCTCCTCCCCGCCGGTGAAATGGCCCTGCTTCTTCGGCATCGACTTCGCGACCCGCGCTGAGCTGATCGCCAACGGCATGACGGTCGACGAGATCGCCACGTCGATGGGTGCCGACTCGCTCGCGTACATCTCGCTCGACGCGATGGTCGAGGCGACGACGATCGCCAAGCCGAACCTGTGCCGCGCCTGCTTCGACGGCGAGTACCCCATGGAGCTCCCGGACCCGGAGCTGCTCGGCAAGCAGCTGCTGGAGACCGAGCTGGCAGCGGGCCCTGCGGCGACCGCCGCGGCCGACGCCCTGCGTCGGCCGTGACGGCCCAGCCGTACACCTCCGGCCACCAGCCCCGTATTTCCACACGAAAGATCCCAGGCAATGTCTGAGACAACAGGTGCTTCCTACGCGGCAGCGGGCGTCGACATCGAGGCCGGCGACCGTGCCGTCGAGCTGATGAAGGAGTGGGTGAAGAAGACGCAGCGCCCCGAGGTCGCGGGCCTCGGCGGCCTCGGCGGCTTCGCCGGACTCTTCGACGCCTCCGCCCTCAAGCGTTACGAGCGTCCGCTGCTCGCCTCCGCCACCGACGGCGTCGGCACCAAGGTCGACCTCGCGCGCAAGATGGGCGTGTACGACACCATCGGCCACGACCTCGTCGGCATGGTCGTCGACGACCTGGTCGTCTGCGGCGCCGAACCGCTGTTCATGACCGACTACATCTGCGTCGGCAAGGTGCACCCCGAGCGTGTCGCGGCCATCGTGAAGGGCATCGCCGAGGGCTGTGTCCTCGCGGGCTGCGCCCTCGTCGGCGGCGAGACGGCCGAACACCCCGGCCTGCTCGGCCCGGACGACTTCGATGTCGCCGGCGCCGGTACGGGCGTGGTCGAGGCCGACCGGCTGCTGGGCCCGGACCGTATCCGTAAGGGGGACGCCGTGATCGCCATGGCGTCGTCCGGTCTTCACTCCAACGGGTACTCGCTCGTCCGGCACGTGTTCTTCGACCGGGCCGGCTGGTCGCTGGACCGCCAGGTCGAGGAGTTCGGCCGGACGCTCGGCGAGGAGCTCCTGGAGCCCACCAGGATCTACTCGCTGGACTGCCTGGCCCTCACCCGCACCACCGAGGTGCACGGCTTCAGCCACGTCACCGGCGGCGGCCTGGCCAACAACCTGGCCCGGGTCGTCCCGGACGGACTGCACGCCACGGTCGACCGCTCCACCTGGACCCCCGGCGCGGTCTTCGACCTGGTCGGCAAGACCGGACAGGTCGAGCAGCTGGAGCTGGAGAAGACGCTGAACATGGGCGTCGGCATGATCGCGATCGTCCCGGCCGAGTCCGTGGACGCGGCGCTGACGACCCTGGCCGACCGCGGGATCGACTCCTGGGTCGCGGGCGAGATCACCGAGCGCGGGGCACACACCTCGGGCGCGGAGCTCGTCGGCGGGTACGCGCGATAGACACCAGGCGGGCACAACGGGACACCCCGATGGCCGCTGCCTCCCCGACCGCCGGGATTCCAGCAGTTCCGGCGGTCGGGGAGAAGCCTCGGGGAAACCGGATCCGGCACGAGCGGACCGACCGTACCGGGACAGCACAGAACCCGGTCCGGGACAGGCCCGGACCGGGTTGATGTGTCAGCGCGAGGTCAAGCGCCGCGGCGCTGTGACGACGGACCGGACTTGTCGTCCTCGTCCTCGTCCTCGTCGTCGTTGTACAGATCCGCGTACTGTGCGTACGGGTCATCTTCCTCGTCGTCGTCCTCGAACGGCTCTGCGTTCGGTGGTTGACTCGAAGGCGATGCGCCCAGCTCATTGGCCAGACGCGACAGGTCAGTCCCGCCGCTGCTGTACTTCAGCTGGCGGGCGACCTTTGTCTGCTTGGCCTTTGCCCGGCCGCGCCCCATGGCTCGACCCCCTCGGTGACGGGGCTCGACGGCCCCAGAGTCTTGACACGCGTTCATGTTTCAGGACGGACTCTCGGCTGAGAGACCGTGCCCGTAGGGCTTTAACGGTACCTGCTTCCGCGGCCATACGGTACGCCGCCCGCATCACACGCCCCGGAAGAGGACCGGCGAGAAGCCCCGTCCTCGCTGGTCAACTGCGATTTTAACCTCTTCTTGGCATGCGACCCGCCGACCGGCGTGAGTCTTGTCTCGCCGGTCGACGGGCCGGGGGCCACAGGCCGGCGCGGACGCGGGGTGACGCGTCCGCCACCGTCAGCGTCGGCGCGCCTCGGCCATCCGCTGCTCGGCGATCCGGTCGGCCGCGGCGGCCGGCGGGATGCCGTCGTCCTTCGCACGTGCGAATATGGCCAGCGTGGTGTCGAAGATCTTCGACGCCTTGGCCTTGCACCGGTCGAAGTCGAAGCCGTGCAGCTCGTCGGCGACCTGGATGACCCCGCCCGCGTTCACCACGTAGTCGGGTGCGTACAGGATCGCGCGGTCCGCGAGGTCCTTCTCGACGCCGGGGTGCGCGAGCTGGTTGTTGGCCGCGCCGCACACCACCTTGGCGGTGAGCACCGCGACGCTCCGGTCGTTCAGCGCGCCGCCGAGCGCGCACGGGGCGTAGATGTCGAGCCCCTCGGTACGGATCAGCGCCTCGGTGTCGGCTGCGACGGCGACCCCGGGGTGCTTGTCGGTGATCCGGCGTACGGATTCCTCCCGCACATCCGTGATCACGACCTCCGCACCGTCGGAGAGCAGATGCTCGACGAGGTAGTGGCCGACCTTGCCGACCCCGGCGACCCCCACTTTTCGGCCACGCAGCGTCGGGTCGCCCCAGACGTGCTGCGCCGAGGCCCGCATGCCCTGGAAAACGCCGAAGGCGGTGAGGACCGAGGAGTCGCCGGCGCCGCCGTTCTCGGGGGAGCGGCCGGTGGTCCAGCGGCTCTCGCGGGCGACGACGTCCATGTCGGCGACGTAGGTGCCGACGTCGCAGGCCGTCACGTACCGCCCGCCGAGCGAGGCCACGAACCGGCCGTAGGCCAGCAGCAGTTCCTCCGACTTGGTCTGCTCGGGGTCGCCGATGATGACGGCCTTGCCGCCGCCGTGGTCGAGACCGGCCATGGCGTTCTTGTACGACATGCCGCGCGCGAGGTTCAGCGCGTCCGCGACGGCCTCCTCCTCGGAGGCGTACGGATAGAAGCGGGTGCCGCCGAGGGCCGGGCCCAGGGCGGTCGAGTGGATGGCGATGACGGCCTTGAGGCCGCTGGCACGGTCCTGGCAGAGCACGACTTGTTCGTGGCCCCCCTGCTCCGAATGGAACAGGGTGTGCAGGATGCCGTCGGTCGGATCGGTCACTGTGGTGACTCCCAAGTACGAAGCGGCGAAGACCCTCCTGAAGGTGGGGAGGGCCGCGGACCGGCTCGGCCGGTCCGACTGGGCAAGAGCGTAAGTCCTACCTGGACGTAGATCTGTTCCACCGCTCTGGATCACCCCCCTGCGGAGTACGGGCGTGACACGATCTGCTGCATGTCGGTGGTGTCTTCGGTGCTCGTCCCTTACGCGTCCTACCTCCGGGTGTACGAGCCGCTGGCCGCCTTCCCGGAGCCCGAGCGAGCCCACTGGGCGCGGTACGCCGGGCGGGCCCGGATCCCCACGGCCCAGGACGAACTGAGACGCTCGCTCGCCGACTTGGCGGCCACACCACCGGTCGCGGTGCCGGTGCACGAGAGCGCGGACGCGTTCGTCGCCGAGGTCGACGGGGTGGTGTGTGTCTGCCCGTGGCGGACCAGGCTGCGCGGCTGGCTGGCGCTGGAGGAGCTGGCGGAGATGTTCCCCGGGCCGGTGCTCGACGCGGTGCTGCCGCCGGTGGTGCGCGGGCAGGCGGTCGCGGACCACGAGCGGTGGACGGAGCGGAATCCGGACGCCAGGCCGTGGATCCGTACCTCGGTGTGGCAGGTGCCGGTGCGGTGGTTCGTGCTCTTCTCCGACGAGGAGCGGGAGTACGAGCCGGCGGGCGAGGACGGTGCGGCGCCCGTGCTGCGGTACCGGACTCCGATGGTGCAGGCCCGCCGCCGGCTGGCCCGGGCGCTGAAGACGCTGCGGGACTCGGTGGACGAGGGGCCGCTGACCGAGGGGCTGGTGGACGTGGGGCGCTGGCTGGAGGAGTTCCATCCGCGGGCGCTGGTCGAGCTGGACTACGCGGGCCTGGTGCACGCGCTGCCGGCGAAGGAGCTCGCCGGGGACCGGTCGGCCGCCGATGTGGCCGAGGGCATCGCGGCGCTGCAGGCCGGTGACACCGAAGGGGCCGGCGAGGCGTACGGACGGCTGGCGGAGCGCTGGCGGGCCGTGAGAGATCGTCAGTTCGCGAACTGATCGGGCGGTATCTGCGTCTGTCTCTCTGTGCCCTCTGTGGCGTGTGAGAACAAGGAGGCGGAACGGTACTACTGGGGTCCTAGGACCTACGTCCCGAACCGGGCCTTTGCCTCAAGCGTGATGGATTGCACTAACTGGGCTCTTGCGCCCTTCCCCACTCCTCATGCCAAAATAGGACAAGGAGCCCGGGGAGGGCTCCGTCCGTCCAACTAAGGGCGGAATGCTCAGCATTGCACGCTATGGGGGGTCTGATGGCTCCTGATCGCTCTGTGACTGATCGTCACGGCGGAGTGACTGTCCGCTATGGCATGGTCCATCGGCTTCCGTCGCTGATGAACACCTGGGAGGGCAATTCCATCGGTTTGGCCGACGTGGCTGGACGGATGGTGTAGTTGTAGTGCCGAGGACAAGCCGTTCGTCCTATAACCGACTCGGCCCGCGTCCGCCATTTCGGGCAACGTGGGTCAAGGTGCAGAATTTAGAGGAAAGAACCGAGATGGTTCGGTTCTCCCGAGGAGGCCGCTCATGACCGCTCGCACCCCTGATGCCGAGCCGCTGCTGACCCCGGCTGAGGTTGCCACGATGTTCCGCGTGGACCCGAAGACGGTTACCCGCTGGGCCAAGGCAGGCAAGCTCACGTCCATCCGCACGCTCGGTGGACATCGCCGGTACCGCGAGGCAGAGGTCCGCGCACTGCTTGCGGGTATTCCGCAGCAGCGCAGCGAGGCCTGACACACCCCCTGTCGCCGCGCAACAACCGGGCTTCCGGGTCCCCCAACCCGTACAGGCCCACCCATAGCTCCAAATGACGGGCGCCCGCCCCAACGGGCGCCATACCTGTGCAATACGGGTGCGTCGTTCGATCGCGCTGGACTCCGCCGGGTCCAGCGCGATCTTTTTTGTGCCCTCGGCCCGCGACCCGGGGCCGGGCCCGCGGGCGCCTCTCGGGGGCGCCGGAAACCGGGCGTCCGGTCGGGTCCGGCCGGGGTGCCGTGCGGGCTTGAGCGGGTCTGTGCGGGACTGTTCCGGACCGTCCGGGCAGGCCGGGGAGGCGTGGTTCACATGCTCCCGCGGAACTCCCGTCCGAGTGGTGCAATTGCACATATTAAATTCGCCAGTTGTAGGAAGGGAGTAAAGTGACCCCTTCTCAAAACTCTTTCGGTGACTCCCGTCACACTGCGCGAGTCTTGCCAAGTACGAGCCTGCCACCGTCGGGAAGCGGAAAGCCCCGCCATTGGTCACTCGCCCGGGGGACTTTCGTCCTCGGCCTCAGAGGTGCCCTCCTGGCGCTCCGTACGCGGGGCCGGCGGTTCGGGGGCGGAATCGGTCCGGCGGGCCGTCACGGGCTCCATGACGAGCCGCAGGAGCCGGTGACAGACCGCGCAGTGGCGGGTGAGATGGCGGCGGCCGGAAGCGGCGGCCAGATGGGCGCGCAGGAGCGCGCGGGTTTCGTGCGTGGCGGACGTCGTCATACACGCCACCTCCCGGTGGACCGCCGCCCCGCACCGGGAAATCAGGGGCGGCCTCTGTTGTCTGAGTACTCGTCGGCGGCCGCCGGAGTCAAGACGCGCGAAAGCCCGGATCCAGAAGGATCCGGGCTTTCGTTACTGCGGTCCTGACGGGATTTGAACCCGCGGCCTCCACCTTGACAGGGTGGCGAGCACTCCAAACTGCTCCACAGGACCAGGTTTTCGCTGCCTTCCTTGCGGCTGGCTGCGAAGACAGACTGTACAGCAGGTCAGAGGGTGCGGTCGAACTCACCGAAGGTGGCGGCTCCGTCACGGCTCAGGAAACCGTCCGTCCGGTGTCATCTCACGGCGCCGCCGCGTCGATCGCCTTCACGATCCGCTTGTCGGAGACGGGGTAGGCCGTCCCCAGGGCATGGGCGAAGTAGCTGACCCGGAGCTCCTCGATCATCCAGCGGATGTCCAGGACCTCCTGCGGTACGGGCCTGCCCTGCGGCAGCTGTTCGAGCAGCCAGGCGTACTCGTCCTGCATCTCGTGGACCTTCTCCATGCGCGTGGTGTCGCGCTGGACGGCCGTCGGCATCTGCTGGAGCCGGCGGTCCACGGCGACCAGATAGCGCATCAGGTCGGGCAGCCTGCGCAGTCCGGTCCTCGTGACGAAGTCCGGCGGCATCAGGGCCGCGAGCTGGTCCCGTGCGTCGGTGACGTTGTCGACCAGGACCAGGCTGTTGGTGGCCTTCAGCCGCCGCTCGCAGGCCTGCCAGGCGGCCAGCACCTGCTGGACCTGCTTGACCGTGTGCTCGGTCAGCGCGACGAGGTCGGCGCGCACCTTGTCGAACAGCTTCCGGAACGACTCCTCGTCCCAGGCCGGGCCGCCGTGGGCGACGATCAGCCGGTCGGCGGCCGCCGTCGCACAGTCCTCGAAGAGGGCCTGGATGGAGCCGTGCGGATTGCGGGACAGGGCCAGCTTCTGCTGGTTCGTCAGCTTGTCGGAGGCGAACTTCGCCGGGTTCACCGGCACGTTCAGCATGATCAGCTTCCGGGTGCCCAGCCACATCGCCCGCTGCTGCTCGGCCTCGGTGTCGAAGAGCCGTACGGCGACGGTCCCGCCCTGGTCGACCAGGGCGGGGTACGCCTTGACCGGCTGGCCGGCCCGCCGGGTCTCGAAGACGCGGTTCAGCGTGCCGATCGTCCAGTCCGTGAGGCCCGAACGCTCGATGGACTCGCCCGACGGGCCCGCGGTGGCCGCGGCGGCCTGGGAGAGGGCCTGACGGGCCTTCGGGCGCAGCTGGAGCTTCAGCGCCTCCAGGTCCTTGTCCTCGGCCACCTTGCGGCGCCGCTCGTCGACGATCCGGAAAGTGATCTTCAGATGGTCCGGGACGCGGCTCAGATCGAAGTCGTCGGCCGTGACCGGGACGCCGACCATCTGCTGGAGCTCCCGGGCCAGTGTGAGGGGCAGCGGCTCCTGGAGCGGTACGGCCCGGTCGAGGAACTTGTCCGCGTAGTTCGGCGCGGGGACGTAGTGCCGGCGGATCGGCTTGGGCAGCGAGCGGATCAGCTCGGTGACCACTTCCTCCCGCAGGCCGGGGATCTGCCAGTCGAAGCCCTCGGCGGTGACCTGGTTGAGCACCTGGAGTGGGACGTGGACGGTCACACCGTCGGCGTCCGCGCCGGGCTCGAACTGGTACGTGACCTTGAACTTGAGCTTCCCCTGGCGCCAGGAGTCCGGGTAGTCGTCCTTGGTGACGGCCCCGGCCTTCTCGTTGATGAGCATCGAGCGCTCGAAGTCCAGCGCGTCCGGTTCGTCCCGGCGCTTGTGCTTCCACCAGGAGTCGAAGTGCGCCCCGGAGACGACGTGCTCGGGGATCCGCTGGTCGTAGAAGTCGAAGAGCGTCTCGTCGTCCACGAGGATGTCGCGGCGCCGGGCGCGGTGCTCCAGCTCCTCGACCTCGCCGAGGAGCTTGCGGTTGTCGTGGAAGAACTGGTGGTGGGTCCGCCAGTCGCCCTCGACCAGGGCGTTGCGGATGAAGAGATCGCGGGAGGTCTCGGCGTCGATACGGCCGAAATTGATCTTGCGCTGGGCGACGATCGGCACCCCGTAGAGCGTGACCCGCTCGTACGCCATCACCGCCGCCTGGTCCTTCTCCCAGTGCGGCTCGCTGTAGGTGCGCTTCAGCAGATGCTGGGCCAGCGGCTCGATCCACTCCGGCTCGACCTTGGCGTTGACCCGCGCCCACAGCCGGGACGTCTCGACCAGCTCGGCCGACATCACGAACCGGGGCTGCTTCTTGAAGAGCGCCGAACCCGGGAAGATCGCGAACTTGGCGCTGCGGGCGCCCAGGTACTCGTTCTTCTCGGTGTCCTTCAGCCCGATGTGCGAGAGCAGCCCGGCCAGCAACGAGGTGTGCACCGACTGCTCCGGCGCGTCCTCCTCGTTGAGGTTGATTCCCATCTGCTTGGCGACGGTGCGCAGCTGCGCGTAGATGTCCTGCCATTCGCGGATGCGCAGGAAGTTCAGATACTCCTGCTTGCACATCCGGCGGAAGCTGGACGAGCCGCGCTCCTTCTGCTGCTCGCGGATGTACCGCCACAGATTCAGGAACGCCAGGAAGTCGGACGTCTCGTCCTTGAAGCGGGCGTGCTGCTGATCGGCCTGGGTCTGCTTCTCCGAGGGCCGCTCGCGCGGGTCCTGGATGGAGAGCGCGGAGGCGATGACCATGACCTCGCGGACACAGCCGTTGCGGTCGGCCTCGATGACCATGCGGGCCAGCCGCGGGTCGACGGGCAGCTGCGAGAGCTTGCGGCCGAGCGGGGTGAGCCGCTGCCCCTTCTTCCCCTCCTGGGGGGACTTCTCCTCCAGATCCAGCGCACCGAGCTCCTGGAGGAGCTGCACACCGTCGCGGATGTTGCGGTGGTCCGGCGGGTCGATGAAGGGGAACTTCTCGATGTCGCCCAGGCCGGCCGCGGTCATCTGGAGGATGACGGAGGCCAGGTTCGTGCGGAGGATCTCCGGATCGGTGAACTCCGGGCGGGTCAGGAAGTCGTCCTCGGAGTACAGCCGGATGCAGATGCCGTCCGACGTGCGGCCGCAGCGGCCCTTGCGCTGGTTGGCGCTGGCCTGCGAGATCCGTTCGATCGGCAGCCGCTGGACCTTGGTGCGGTGGCTGTAGCGGGAGATCCGGGCGTTGCCCGGGTCGATCACGTACTTGATGCCGGGGACGGTCAGCGAGGTCTCGGCGACATTGGTCGCGAGGACGATCCGGCGACCGGTGTGGCGCTGGAAGACCCGGTGCTGCTCGGCGTGCGAGAGCCGGGCGTAGAGAGGGAGCACCTCGGTGTGGCGCAGATTCCGCTTGTTCAGCGCGTCCGCGGTGTCACGGATCTCCCGCTCGCCGGAGAGAAAGACCAGGACGTCGCCGGGCCCCTCCGCCTGGAGCTCGTCCACGGCGTCGCAGATCGCGGTGATCTGGTCGCGGTCGGAGTCGTCCGTGTCCTCTTCGAGGAGCGGGCGGTAACGCACCTCGACCGGATACGTACGCCCGCTGACCTCGACGATCGGCGCCTCGCCGAAGTGGCGCGCGAACCGCTCGGGGTCGATCGTCGCCGAGGTGATGACGACCTTCAGGTCCGGGCGCTTGGGCAGCAGCCTGGCCAGATAGCCGAGCAGGAAGTCGATGTTCAGCGACCGCTCGTGGGCCTCGTCGATGATGATCGTGTCGTAGGCGTGCAGCTCGCGGTCCGTCTGGATCTCGGCGAGCAGGATGCCGTCCGTCATCAGCTTCACGAACGTCGCTTCGGGGTTCACCTGGTCGGTGAAGCGGACCTTCCAGCCGACCGCCTCGCCCAGCGGCGTCTTCAGCTCGTCCGCGACGCGCTCGGCGACCGTACGGGCCGCGATCCGGCGCGGCTGGGTGTGCCCGATCATGCCCCGGACCCCGCGCCCCAGCTCCATGCAGATCTTCGGGATCTGCGTGGTCTTGCCGGAGCCGGTCTCCCCGGCGACGATCACGACCTGGTGGTCGCGTATCGCCTCCAGGATCTCGTCCTTCTTCTGACTGACCGGGAGCTGTTCCGGGTACGTCAGAGCAGGCATCCGCGCGGCACGCAGCGAGAGCCGCTCGGCGGCCTTTGCGGCCTCGGCGGCGATCTCGTCGAGCACGGACTGCCTGGCCTCGGGCTTACGGATGCGGCGCGCCCCTTCGAGACGGCGGCCGAGCCGGTGCGCATCGCGGAGCGAGATCTCTCCGAGCCGGTTCTGGAGATCAGCGAAGGAAGTAGACATACGGAGCCCAGGATCTCACCCGGGCCCGGCGAACGGCGAACATATTTCGTGCGGTCCGGGTCACCACCCGGGCACCGCGCGGAGGCGCGGGATCACAGCACGTACCATTTCGGGCAGCTGACCACCCGTTGCCCCCGTCCGGAAAGGCCGGTCGCCGTGTCCCGTACGCAGTGGTGCTGCCTGATGGCGGTGCTCGCGGTGGTGCTGGGGCTGTTCTGCGGACCGGCGACGGCGGTGCCCGGCGGTGGTGCCGCCCCCGCCGCGGTCGTAGTCGGGGTCACGGGTGCGGATGCCCCGGCCGGCTTCGGCCCGGCGGTGGCGGCGGACACCGACGGGCACCCGACGCCGGGATGCCGCAAGACGAGGAAGCCCGACGGCGAACCCGCGCTCCCGGGCCGGGCCCGTGCCGCGTACGACCAGGCCCCCGGCCTCGCCGGGTGGGGACTGCCCGCCGCCACCGGACCGGGGCCGGCCCACCCGCCCGTGCGGCTGAACCTCCGCGCCCCCGCGCCCGCCGCTCCCACCCCCGTAGAACTCTCCGTGCTGAGGGTGTAGCCGGCCGCCCCGCCCGGCCACCCCTTCTCTCCCACATCACCAGCACGGAGTCCCGCATGCCCAAGTCCACGTCCGCCCGGAAAACCACGTCCGCCCGGAAAACCACGTCCGCTCGGAAGACCTCGTCCAGGAAGCCGGTGCTCTACGGCGCCGGAGTCGTACTCGCCGCCGCGCTGCTCGGCTACGTCTCCTACCAGGCCACCGCCCCCGAGGACCCGGATCCGTCCTCCTCCTCGGTCGCCGACGTCGCCGCCGACCCGGACGCGGGCGTCTATCCGGAGCTGGCGAAGCTCGCCCGCCGGGACGCCGGCGACAAGCTCGCGCAGGGCCGCGCCGACGCACCCGTGGTCCTCATCGAGTACGCCGACTTCAAGTGCGGCTACTGCGGCAAGTTCGCCCGTGACACCGAGCCCGCCCTGGTCAAGAAGTACGTCGACAACGGCACCCTGCGCATCGAGTGGCGCAACTTCCCGATCTTCGGCGCCGAGTCCGAGGCGGCCGCCCGCGCCGCCTGGGCCGCCGGGCAGCAGAACCGCTTCTGGCAGTTCCATGCCGCCGCGTACGCCGAGGGCGCCAAGGAGAAGGGGTTCGGCAAGGACCGGCTGAAGGCGCTCGCCCGGGAGGCCGGGGTCGCGGACCTCGACCGGTTCGCCCGCGACGCGGACAGCTCCGCCGCCTCCGCCGCCGTGGGCAAGGACCAGGAACAGGGGTACGGGATCGGCGCGACCTCCACCCCGTCGTTCCTGATCAACGGCCGCCCGATCGCGGGGGCCCAGCCCGCGGAGACCTTCACCCGGGCCATCGAGGCGGCGGCCGAGAAGGCCCGCAACACCGAGGACGCCAAGAGCGGCCGGGACGGCAAGGACGCCAAGAGCGGCCAGAGCGGGCAGGACACCAAGAGCGGCCAGAACGGCCAGGGCGGCAAGGACGCCAAGAGCGGCCGGGACGGCAAGAACGCCGAGGGCGCCGGGGACGACGCCAAATGACCGCTGACATCGGCTACTTCGCGGCCTTCCTCGGCGGGCTGCTCGCCCTGGTCAGCCCGTGCAGCGCCCTCCTGCTGCCCGCCTTCTTCGCCTACTCCATCGACTCCGCCTCGCGCCTGCTGGCCCGTACCGGCATCTTCTACGCCGGACTGGCCACCACCCTGGTGCCGCTCGGCGCCGCGGGCTCGTTCGCCGGACGCCTCTTCTACCAGCACCGCGACGCACTCGTCCTCGGCGCGGGCTGGCTGATCATCGCCCTCGGCGTCGCGCAGATCGTCGGCCTGGGCTTCGCCTCGCGCCGGATCGCCGCACTCAGCGGCCGGATCCGCCCGACCACCGCCCTGTCGGTCTACGCACTGGGCGCCGTCTACGGACTGGCCGGCTTCTGCGCGGGCCCGATCCTCGGCAGCGTCCTCACCGTGGCGGCGGTCAGCGGCAGCCCGGTCTACGGCGGACTGCTGCTCGCGGTCTACGCCCTGGGCATGGCGGTCCCGCTCTTCCTGCTCGCACTGCTCTGGGAACGCTTCGACCTGGGCCGCCGGGCCTGGCTGCGCGGCCGCGCCTTCCGGCTCGGCCGCTTCGAACTGCACACCACGACCCTGCTGTCCGGGCTCTTCTTCATCGCGCTCGGCGCGCTGTTCCTCGCGTACGACGGGACGACGGCGCTGCCCGGACTGCTGGACGTGGACGATTCGTTCGCCGTCGAGCAGTGGGCCCAGCGCATCGGCGAGCACGTTCCGGACGCCATGGCGCTGGTGGCCGTGGTCGCGGTGGTGCTGCTGATTCTGGCGGTACGGGCGTGGCGCGGCCGGGGCAGCGTGAACCGGGCGGACCGGGAAGAGGTCTGACACGGCGAAGGCCCCGTCCGGTGGACGGGGCCTTCGGGTGGTGGCTGGGGCCGGGATCGAACCGGCGACCTATCGCTTTTCAGGCGATCGCTCGTACCAACTGAGCTACCCAGCCACGCAGCTCATAAGGGCTGCAGCGGTCCTGACGGGATTTGAACCCGCGGCCTCCACCTTGACAGGGTGGCGAGCACTCCAAACTGCTCCACAGGACCAAGCTTTGTGCGACTAAGTGTCGCACAGGTTGTGCGTGCCCCCAACGGGATTCGAACCCGTGCTACCGCCTTGAAAGGGCGGCGTCCTGGGCCACTAGACGATGAGGGCAGAACTGCTTTGCTTTTGCTTCTGCGCCTGTCGCCCCGGAGGACGTGAGAAGCATGTGACTCCGCTTCCCCCAGGAGGTTCCGCTTCTTCTTCAACCTCTTGAGGTCTCAGAACGGTCAAGCCCTGACCGGCGCCCTTGGGCACGTCGCAGACTGTACTACGGCGTTTCTGCGTCAGCCAAACCGAATAAGCACAGGCCCCGGTCCGGGGCGCCGGGACCGGCGGTACGGGACAATGGCGGGGTGCTGGAGATGACGCGCGAAGAGTTCGAAGAACTGGTCGCCGAGGCGCTGGACCGGATCCCGCCGGAGCTGACTCGGCTGATGGACAACGTCGCGGTGTTCGTCGAGGACGAGCCCGGCCCGGGGGATCCCGAGCTGCTCGGGCTGTACGAGGGGACGCCACTGACCGATCGGGGCGAGTGGTACGCGGGGGTGCTGCCGGACCGGATCACCATCTACCGCGGGCCGACCCTGCGGATGTGCGAGTCCCGCGAGGACGTCGTCGCCGAGACCGAGATCACGGTCGTCCACGAGATCGCCCACCACTTCGGCATCGACGACGCGAGGCTGCACGCGCTCGGCTACGGGTGAGCGCCCCGGGGGAGCGCTTCGGGCGCCCCGGTGGTGTGCGGGCGTCCGCCGGGCGCCCCGGTGGTACCCGGGCGGGGCGTGCGGACTCGCCGTGGGTGGAGTGCGGGTGGTGTGCGGGACGGGGACGGGGCGTGTCCCCGGTGGGGCGGCGGGAGTTGGGCACGGAGCGCCCGCTTCTTCCGTACCGCTCCGTCCCTCTTGTCGCTCCGCCCCCTTTCTTCGTACCCCGGAGGTGCCTCCCGTGCGCCAGTTGCCCGTCCCCGTCCGATGGGCGGCCGTCATCGCCGCGACGGTCGCCACGTCCACCGGCTGCATGAGCATCGGCGACGACGGGGGGAAAGCGGCACCGTCGCCGTCCCCCTCGCCCGAGCACGGGGGGAGCGCCGCCCGGCCGGACGGCGGCACCGTGGCGGGTACGGGCAGGGTCCGGACCGGTGGTGGACGGGCCGAGGCGCACTCCGAGCGGGAGGCCGCCGAGTCGCCGGGACCGAGCGGCTCCGCAGGGTCCTCGGCCGACCCCGGTGGCGTACGTCCGGGCGGGGAGCAGGGGGAAGGGGGTGCGGCGCCGGGCCGGGGCGGTCCGGATCCGACGCCCTCCGCCTCGCAGCCGGGGCCCGGGGTGCCGGAGCAGCCCGCTTCCCCCGAGCCGTCCGCGCCGGCGACTCCCGAGCAGCCGGGTTCGCCGAAGCCCGAGCCGGAGCCGGAGCCCTCCGAGCCGTCGCCGCAGCCGTCCGCCTCGCCGGCGGCGCAGCTCCGCAGCGAGGCGATGAGGGTGCCGGAGATGACGGATCCGCTGCGGACTCCCGAGGTGTCGCCGCAGGTGGAGCCCGCTTAGCGAGGGGGTGGGGAGAGTCGGTTTGCGCGATGTGGGGTGGAGTGCGTATGGTAGTAGATCGTTTGATCCCATTGCCCGGCGCCGAAACAGAAGCGCGCCGTGTGGCGCGTACTCTCCCTTGCCGTGGCTGGACCGCATTGAGGCGGTCGAAATTGCGAATCACGGAGTTACGGGCGCGTGCCGAGACTCCGGAAGGTTTCGCATTTCGCATGTCAATTTCCAGTTCTGACCACACCGTCATGCCCGAGAGCATCGAGAACGACGAGCTCGTCGAGGCCGCGGAGACCGTGGTCGCCGAGTCCGCCGGTTCCATCGAGGCGGACACCCCCCTGGCCGAGCAGGCCGACACCGACTCCGCCGACGTCGACGCGGACGCGGACGCCGAGCCGACCATCACCTTCGCCGACCTGGGCCTGCCCGAGGGCATCGTCCGCAAGCTCGCGCAGAACGGTGTGACGGCGCCCTTCCCGATCCAGGCCGCGACCATCCCGGACGCCCTGGCCGGCAAGGACATCCTGGGCCGCGGCCGTACCGGCTCCGGCAAGACCCTCTCCTTCGGTCTGCCGACCCTGGCCTCGCTGGCCGGTGGGCGCACGGAGAAGAAGAAGCCCCGCGCGATCATCCTCACCCCGACCCGTGAACTCGCGATGCAGGTCGCGGACGCGCTGCAGCCCTACGGTGACGTGCTCGGCCTGAAGATGAAGGTCGTCTGCGGCGGTACGTCGATGGGCAACCAGATCTACGCGCTGGAGCGCGGCGTCGACATGCTCGTCGCCACCCCGGGCCGGCTGCGCGACATCATCAACCGGGGCGCCTGCTCCCTGGAGAACGTCCAGGTCGCCGTCCTCGACGAGGCCGATCAGATGTCCGACCTGGGCTTCCTGCCCGAGGTCACCGAGCTGCTCGACCAGATCCCCGGTGGCGGCCAGCGCATGCTCTTCTCCGCCACCATGGAGAACGAGATCGGCACCCTGGTCAAGCGCTACCTGAGCAACCCGGTCACCCACGAGGTCGACTCCGCCCAGGGCAACGTCTCGACCATGTCGCACCACGTCCTCGTCGTGAAGCCGAAGGACAAGGCGCCGGTCACCTCCGCCATCGCCGCCCGCAAGGGCCGCACGATCATCTTCGTCCGCACCCAGCTGGGCGCCGACCGCATCGCCGAGCAGCTCGTCGAGGCGGGCGTCAAGGCGGACGCGCTGCACGGCGGTATGACCCAGGGCGCCCGTACCCGCGTTCTTGAGGACTTCAAGAAGGGTTACGTCAACGCGCTGGTCGCGACCGACGTCGCCGCCCGCGGTATCCACGTCGACGGCATCGACCTGGTCCTGAACGTGGACCCGGCCGGTGACCACAAGGACTACCTGCACCGCTCGGGCCGCACCGCCCGGGCCGGCAAGTCCGGTGTCGTCGTCTCGCTGGCGCTGCCGCACCAGCGCCGTCAGATCTTCCGCCTGATGGAGGACGCGGGCGTCGACGCCTCGCGCCACATCGTGCAGGGCGCGGGCGTCTTCGAGCCGGAGGTCGCCGAGATCACCGGTGCCCGCTCGCTCACCGAGGTCCAGGCCGACTCCGCGAACAACGCCGCCAAGCAGGCCGAGCGCGAGGCCGCCGACCTGACCAAGCAGCTGGAGCGCGTCCAGCGCCGCGCCGCCGAGCTGCGCGAAGAGGCCGACCGCCTCGTCGCCCGTGCCGCGCGCGAGCGGGGCGACGACCCGGAGGCGGCGGTCGCCGAGGTCGCTGCCGAGGCCGAGGCCGCGCTCGTCGCAGCCGCGTCGGTCCCCGAGCAGCCGGCCGCGCGCGACGACCGTCGCGACGACCGGGGCAGCTACGGCCGCCGTGACGACCGCGGTGGTGACCGCCGTGACGACCGTGGTGGATACCGCGGGAGCAACGACCGTGTCGGCGAGCGCAGTGGCCGTCCCTCCGGCGGGGCCGGCTACCGCGGAAGCAACGACCGTCCGTCCTTCCGCAGCAGCAACGACCGTCCGTCCGGTGGTTTCCGTTCCGGTGGTGGCGACCGTCGGGACGACCGTGGTGGCCGTTCGTTCGAGCGTCGTGACAACGACCGTCCGTCGTTCAACCGCGACCGTCGTGACGACCGCCCCTCGGGCGGCTTCCGTTCCGGTGGTGGCGACCGTCGGGACGACCGTGGTGGCCGTTCGTTCGAGCGTCGTGACAACGACCGTCCGTCGTTCAACCGCGACCGTCG
>NZ_JBEYFB010000030.1:0-37851 GCF_040634135.1 Streptomyces sp. NPDC007164 | reverse complement strand
GTGACGACCGCCCCTCCGGTGGCTTCCGCTCCGGCGGCAGCGACCGTCCGTTCAACCGCGACCGTCGTGACGACCGCCCCTCGGGCGGCTTCCGCTCCGGTGGCGGCGACCGCCCGACCGGCCGTCGTGACGACCACCGTGGTGGCACCGGCACGGGTACCGGCACCGGCACCTTCGGCCGCCGCGACGACAAGCCGCGCTGGAAGCGCAACGGCTGAACACCGTGAGGACCTGCTGAAGGTCCGCTGAACGGTCTGCGAAAGCGGGCCCGCTCTTCACGAGCGGGCCCGCTTTTCTTTTCACTTCCCCCACATGGTCAACCGCTGCTAGCATCCGGCGACTTGCACAGGGGCGGGCCGGGGGGCTCTGCGAAGGTCGCTGTCGATCACCTGTGCCTTCTTGCCCTTCGGGCATTCTGGGGAGGACCCCTTTGGCTCGCCTTGCTTCTCCACGCGGTCGTGGCGCCCGGCGCCGTACCGCCGCACTAGCCGCTCTCACCGTGGTCGCGGCCGGTCTCGGTACGGTGCCGAGCGCCGTCGCCGCGGACGCGCCGACTCCCATCGCGACGAGCGGTGTCTGGGGCATCGACTTCGCCGGCGGAGTGCTGAACACGGTGGAAGTCGCCCCGAGCGGCCCGCAGTTCGTGTTCGCCCGTCAGGTCTCCCCGGGCGGGGCGACGGTGGGCGCTCCCACCTCGATGGGATACGTGGACACCTACGCGACCGGTGCGCATGCGAAGCGGGTGCCGTGCGACGCCGGTGACTGCGTACTCCTGCGCGCCACCGGCAACGGCCATGTGGGCCGTTTCTTCGTCGACAACGGCAAGGAACGCGCCCAGATCTGGCTCACCGGGAACACGCTCCACGGCTTCGACGAACCCGCCGTGACCGGGGGCCGGTTCGTGGACGCGACCGGACGCTATTTCGTCTACGAGGCGGCGTCGACCGGCAAGCAGTACATCGACGACGTCGGGGTCCGCAGGTCGGACGTGCGGATGACCCGGTCCGTCACCGCCGCCTCGGTGTGGGGATCGGCGCTGTGGACGGCGGCTTCGACCGCCGGAGCGGTCACCGCGACCGACCTCGAACAGAAGAAGGTCGTGCAGACCGTCGCCACCGGCGCCCCGTGCGTGATCAAGGAACTCCAGACCGTCGGCCGCTGGATCTACTGGAACTGCGGACCGAGCGGTGCCGCCGGGGTGTACGACCGTACGGCGAAGAAGAGCGTCCCCGTGCCGTCCGGCGCCGCGCTCGTCGGCGACGGCTATCTCGTCCGGCACGACCGCACCGCCGGGAAGCTGCTGCTCACCGACTTCCACACCGGGACGGCCGCACCGCCCCGGGAGATCGCGGACCTGCCCGCGGGCAGCACCGCCGACCAGCGCCGGCTGACCTGGGCCGTGGACAAGTTCGGCGGCGACATCGCGTACGTCGGACCGGACAAGGCGATCCGCATCGTGCCCAGCGGGGTGCCTGCGCAGCCGCTCGCGAAGATCGAGTCGGATCTCAACGCCGGGTACATCGATCTCAAGAACGTCTACGGCGGCCAGAACTGGGAGAGCACCTGGCAGCTCAACGTGCCCGCGACCTGGACCTTCGTGGTCAAGGACATCCGCGGCCGGGCGATCCGTACCCTCTCCGGCGGCCCCGGTGCCGAGGTCGCGGTCGACTGGGACGGCAGGACGGACAGCGGCAGCCCCGCCGCCAACGAGATCCACACCTGGACGCTGACCGCCAGGGCCGCCAAGGGCGGCGGCACGTACACCACCAGCGGAAAGATCGAGGTCTCCGGCGGTGTCCAGGGCCACCACGACCAGGGCGGCTACGACTTCGGCGAGCTGGTCACGCTCAACTCCGTCGGCGAACTGACCCTGCACTACACCGAGGGCAGGGGGAAGCTCGACTGGAAGCGTTCCGGCGCCGGCTGGCCCAAGGGCACGGTCGCGGTCCCGTTCGGGGACATGGGCAGCGACCGTTGTGCCGAGATGCTCGTACGGATGCCGAACGGGGAACTGCGCCGGTACGCCGGGAAGTGCGGCTCCCCGTACACGCCGAACAGCAGCCACACCTCCCTGGGCACGGGGTGGAACGCGTACAACCTCCTGACCGTGCCCGGCGATCTGACCGGTGACGGCCGCCCCGACCTGCTCGCGCGCAGGACGTCGACCAGCGACGTGCACCTCTTCGCCAACGACGGCCACGGCAAGCTGAAGGCCGGGGTGAAGATCCGCTCGTCCTGGACCGGATACACGAAGGTCGTGGGTGCCGGTGACCTCAACGGTGACGGTTACGGCGATGTGCTGGCGCACCACAAGGACGGCACGCTCTACCGCTACGACGGCACCGCGAGCGGAAAGCTGAAGGAGCGGGTGAAGGTTTTCGCCGCGTGGGGCACCTCGTACGACACCATCGTCGGGGCCGGTGACATCACCGGCGACGGGAAGGCCGACCTGGTCGAGCGGGACCGCTGGGGCAACCTCTTCCGCAACAACGGCAACGGCAAGGGGTCGTTCGGCTCCCGCACAAAAATCGCCACCGGGTGGCAGGGCTACAAGGGGGTCTTCTGATGCGCAGGCAATTCCCGGCGCGGGCGCTCACCACCGTGGCCGCGGCCGGCGCCGTGCTCGCCGGGCTGCTGGGTTCCGCTCCCGAGGCACGGGCCGCCACTACGGTCCCCTCGTGGCTCATTCCGCTCTACTACTCCGACGAAGCGGACGGCTCCCACCGGGCCTGCACGGGCATCACGCTGTCCAGGACCCGGACGCTGGCCACGCCCGACTGCTTCACCGGCCGCAGCCACGCGGACATGGAGTGGGAGTACCGCCTGCCGAGCGGTCAGGTGGGGAGCGGCGGCAGCGATCCGCGCTACCGCAGCCACCCGGCGTACGACGCGAACACCCGCCGGGGAGCCGTCTCGGTGGCGATCCGGGCGACGCCGGCCTCGTACGGCAAGCCGGTGCTCGCCTCGTCGTCCGACACGGCGCTGTACGCGGAGGGCGCCAAGGCGACGTTCTACTCGTGGGCGGGGCTGGACCTGAACGACGCCCCGCGGGTCCGCCACAGCGAACCGGTGGTGCTGAAGTCGGCGGCGTCCTGTGCCGCGCTGCTCGGCCGTACGCTGCCGGGCGGCACGCTCTGCACCGTACCGGCCCCGGGCGCGCCCCCGGTCGCGGACGAGGACCGGTGCTTCGGTGATGCGGGCGGGGCGCTCGTCGGCGGCGGGAAGCTCATCGCCGTCTCGGCGACCCGGGCCACCGGCTGCGTGGCGGTCGGGGTGCGGCTCTACACCCGGATCTCCTCCTACCGCTCCACGATCGTCGACTGGACCCGTGACGTCGACCTCGACCAGCGGATCAGCGGCTCGGTCCTGGCCCGGGAGCCCGGCCGTCTCATCGACCTCTGCACGACCGACCAGCAGGGCCGGCTCGACGACTGCTACGTCGACAGCATCGGCTCGATGATCGACGGGGACAACGAGTTCGACTTCATGACCGAGCTGGGCGACCTGGGCGGCGACGGCGGGGGCGACCTGCTCGCCCGTACGCCGGGCGGCACGCTCTACCGCCTTCCCAGCCACCTGAGCCACAGCGATCTCAGCAAGGCCGCGAAGGTGAAGCTCGGCTCCGGCTGGTCCAAGTACAACCGGATCGTGGCCACCCGCGACCTCAGCGGGGACGGACTGCCCGACATCCTCGCCCGTGACGCCTCGGGCGTGATCTGGCTGTACCGGGGCAGGAGCGACGGCCTGCTGGCGGGTCGTACGAAGGTCACCACCTGGAAGAGCTACACCGCCATCGCCGGGCGCGGCGACCTGTCGGGCGACGGCCGCGCGGACATCGTGGCGCGGGACGGCGCCGGGGTGCTCTGGCTCTACCGGGGCAACGGCAAGGGCGGTTTCGCGCCACGTACGAAGATCGGCTCGGGCTGGGGCAAGTACAACGCGATCGTCGGCAGCGGGGACATGGACCACAACGGGCGGCAGGACATCCTGGCGCGGACACCGGCGGGTGCGGTGTACCTCTACAACGCGAACCACACCGGGGGCTTCTCGGCGCCGAGGAAGCTGGCCGACACGCGCTGGAAGAAGTACTCGAAGATCACCTGAGCGACGCCGGGGTACGAGGGGGCCGCGCGCCCCTTCGTGCCCCGGCGCGTTTTCCCAGTCGTGACCGTGGCGGCCGCATGTGTGCCCCGGCGCGGGGGAATCGCTGGGTGCATGACAACCGACACAGGCGAGGACCGACCACCACCACCGGGCGTCTCCGACGAGGAGCGCCTCGCGCAGCTCGGGTACACACAGACGCTGGCCCGGCGCATGTCGGCGTTCTCCAACTACGCCGTCTCGTTCACGATCATCTCGGTGCTCTCCGGCTGCCTCACGCTCTACCTCTTCGGCATGAACACCGGCGGCCCCGCCGTCATCACCTGGGGCTGGGTCGGCGTCGGCCTGATGACGCTGTTCGTCGGCCTGGCGATGGCCGAGATCTGTTCGGCGTACCCGACCTCCGCCGGGCTCTACTTCTGGGCCCACCAACTGGCCCCGCCGCGCTCGGCCGCCGCCTGGGCCTGGTTCACGGGCTGGTTCAACGTGCTGGGGCAGGTCGCCGTCACCGCCGGGATCGACTTCGGGGCGGCGTCCTTCCTGGGCGCGTACCTGAACCTCCAGTTCGGCTTCGAAGTCACCCCCACCCGCACGATCCTGCTGTTCGCCGCGATCCTGCTGCTGCACGGTCTGCTCAACACCTTCGGCGTACGGATCGTCGCGCTGCTGAACAGCGTGAGCGTCTGGTGGCACGTCATCGGCGTCGCCGTCATCGTCGGCGCCCTGACCTTCGTGCCCGACTCGCACCAGTCGGCGTCGTTCGTCTTCACCGAGTTCGTCAACAACACGGGCTGGGGCAGCGGCTTCTACGTCGTGATGATCGGGCTGCTGATGGCGCAGTACACCTTCACCGGCTACGACGCCTCCGCCCATATGACGGAGGAGACCCACGACGCGGCGACGGCCGGTCCAAAAGGCATCGTCCAGTCGATCTGGACCTCCTGGATAGCGGGCTTCGTCCTGCTCCTCGGCTTCACCTTCGCCATCCAGTCGTACGACGGCGCGCTGAATTCACCGACCGGCGCCCCGCCCGCCCAGATCCTCCTGGACGCCCTCGGCGCCACCACCGGCAAGCTCCTGCTGCTGATCGTGATCGGCGCCCAGCTCTTCTGCGGCATGGCGTCGGTGACCGCCAACAGCCGCATGATCTACGCCTTCTCGCGCGACGGGGCCCTGCCCTTCTCCCGCGTCTGGCACACGGTCAGCCCCCGCACCCGCACCCCCGTCGCCGCGGTCTGGCTCGCCGCGGCCGGCGCCCTCGTACTGGGACTCCCGTACCTGATCAACGTCACGGCGTACGCGGCGGTGACCTCGATCGCGGTGATCGGCCTCTACATCGCCTACGTCATCCCCACGCTGCTCCGCCTGCTCCGTGGCGACGACTTCACCCCGGGCCCCTGGCACCTGGGCCGCTGGTCCCGCCCGATCGGCATCGTGGCGGTGGCCTGGGTCCTGATCATCACGGTGCTCTTCATGCTGCCGCAGATCTCGCCGGTCACCTGGGAGACGTTCAACTACGCGCCCGTCGCGGTGCTGGTGGTCCTGGGCTTCGCGGCGACCTGGTGGCTGGCATCGGCGAGGCACTGGTTCCTCAAACCGGATCACAAGCGCACGATCACCCCGGACGAGCCCCTCTGACCCCCCGGGATCCCACCGCGACGGGGCCCGGTATCCGATACCCGATCGGCGGCCGGGCCCCGGCGGGCTATGCTCGGGGGTGATTCGCCGGGGGCCGTTAGCTCAATTGGCAGAGCAGCGGACTTTTAATCCGTTGGTTGTGGGTTCGAGTCCCACACGGCCTACCGCCGGCAGCGAGGGGAACCCCCTCTGACGAGCTGCCACTCGGCGCCCCGATCGGTTTCATCCGGTCGGGGCGCCGTTTCTTTCCGTGCCCACACGCGTACCTATGTGTCATATTGCGCACAAAGCACCGTGAAAGGTACGTCATGAAATTCGCAGTCGTCGGCGGTACCGGGCTGATCGGGTCGCAGGTCGTCAAGAAGCTGAACGCCGCCGGGCACGAGGCGGTACCGCACTCGCAGTCCACCGGTGTCGACGTCATCAGCGGCCAGGGGCTGGACGAGGCGGTGGCGGGAGCCGATGTCGTCGTCAACCTGACGAACTCCCCGACCTTCGACGAAGCGTCCCCGGCCTTCTTCCGGACCTCGATGGACAACCTTCTGGCCGCGGCCGACAAGGGCGGCGCCGGCCACTTCGTCATCCTCTCGATCGTCGGCACGGACCGGGTGCCGGAGCTGGACTACTACCGGGCCAAGACGCTCCAGGAGAACATCCTCGCGGCCGGGCCGGTCCCCTACTCGATCGTCCGGGCGACGCAGTTCATGGAGTTCATGGACGCCGTCCTGTCCTGGACCGCCGACGGCGACACCGTCCGGCTGCCCGCCACACCGATCCAGCCGATCGCCGCGGAGGACGTGGCCGACGCGGTGGCGGAGGTCGCCGCGGGCGCCCCGCTGAACGGCATCCGCAACATCGGCGGCCCCGAGGTCTTCAACCTGGACGAGCTGGGCCGGATCACCCTGTCCCGCAAGGGCGACGACCGTACCGTCGTCACCGACCCCACCGCCGGCATGTTCGCCGCCGTCAAGGGCGACGTCCTCACCGACAAGGACGCCCACCTCGCCCCCACTCACTACGCCGACTGGCTCTCCTGACCCGCCCCTCGCTGGGGGGCGACGGCGCCGGCCCGCCGGGCCGCCGGTTCGATGTTCTGGTTGGCGTGGAAGAAGTTGTGCGGGTCGTAGGTGTGCTTGACGGCGGCCAGGCGGGCGTAGTGGTCGCGGTAGGTGGCGCGGATGCGGTCGGGGGTCTCGCCCGCACCGATGAAGTTCACGTAGGTGCCGCCCATGGAGTGCGGGTGCAGCTCCTCCCAGTAGTCGACGCACCATTGCCTGATCTGTTCGGCGTTGTCCGGGTCCGGGTCGATGCCCGCGATGACGCCGGACCAGACCGCGTCGCGGTAGGCCCAGGCCGTGTCGTCGGGGCCGGGCCGGTGGGCGGCCGCGTCGATCGGGTACAGGTGGGCGGTCGACAGGGGGGTGGGGAGGTTCTCGGCGTACTTGGTGTGTACGTCGATGGCGTCGTCGGTGATCCGGTCGAAGAAGTTGCCGCGCCAGTACCACTGCAGACCGGTGGGGAGCAGTTCGTCGAACATGGACTGCAGGGCGGTGTAGGGCATCGGGGCCGTGAAGTGGAAGGCGGGCGGCCCGGGGTCCTCGACGGGCTTGAGGGCGGCTTCGAGGAGTTCGGGGTCGCCGGTCCAGCACCACACCACGCCGCACATCTTCTGGCCGTGGATCTCCTCCGGGAACGGCGGGCCGGGCGGCACGGTGAGCGCGGCGAAGAAGCCGTTGAGGTCCTCGGGGGCCTGCGGCAGGAAGTCGCGGTACCAGCGCAGCACGTCGGGGATCCGGTCGGCCGGCCAGAGCGTGATGGCGACGCCCACCGTGTCCACCGGGTGCAGCCGGAGGGTGAAGGAGGTGACGACGCCGAAGTTTCCGCCGCCGCCGCGCAGCGCCCAGAACAGGTCGGGGTGGGTGGTGGCGTTCGCCGTCACCGAGGTGCCGTCCGCCAGGACCACGTCCGCGGCCAGCAGGTTGTCGATCGTCAGGCCGTATCTGCGGGTGAGGTGGCCGTGGCCGCCGCCCAGGGCGAGGCCGCCGACGCCGGTGGATGACAGGATTCCGGAGGGGGTGGCCAGACCGAACGCGTGGGCGGCGTGGTCGAGGTCGCCGAGCGTGGTGCCGCCGCCGACCGTGGCCGTCCGCGCGCCGGGGTCGATGTGTGCCCAGCGCATGGGCGAGAGGTCGATCGTCACGCCGTCGTCCACCAGGCACAGACCCGCGCCGCTGTGCCCGCCGCCGCGGACCGCGAGCGTGAGCCCCGCGTCCCGGACGAAGCCGACCGCGGCCATCACGTCCGCCGCGTCGGTGCACCGCACCACCGCCGCCGGGCGCCGGTCGATCATGGCGTTGTAGATCGTGCGGGCCCGCCGGTACTCCGGGTCCTTCGGGCCGATGACGGGGCCGCGCAGCGCGGTCCGCATCGCGTCCAGGGTCGCGTCCGGGGTCGCGGACGTGGTGCCGTCCATGGCGGGCCATCTCCTCGTACGTCGAGATGGGGACCGCACCCCGCTCGGCCCGCCGTGACTCCGGCGCCCCGAGAACCGCGGGCGGCGACGGCCACCGTGGCTGATGTCTCAAGCCTCCTCGCGGTCCTGGCGCCCTGCCAGTTCGCCGGACCGCCCGGAGGGAGACATACGCGCCCGTGCCGGGGGCGGGCGGCACGGGACGCGCGGAGCGGGCGGTACGGGCGTCAGACGAGGAGCTTCGTCTTCGCCCGCTGGTACTCCTCGTCCGTGATGGCGCCCCGGTCCCTCAGCTCGGCGAGCTTCGCCAGGTCGTCGACGTGGCTCCCCTTCTTCGTGGCGTCGCCGCCCGCGTCGGAGGTGCCGGCGGCTTCCCGTACGTACGCCTTGAAGGCCGCGTCACGGTCCTGGGCCTCCTTGATGTCCCGTTTGCTCATGGACTTGCCGCGCACGATCACGTACACCAGCACGCCGAGATACGGCAGCACCAGCGTGAGGATCAGCCAGCCGGCCTTGCCCCAGCCACCGAGGTCGTGGCTGCGGAAGATGTCCGTGATGACCTTGAACAGCAGGAACAGCCACATGACCCAGAGGAAGAACCAGAGCATGGTCCAGAAGAGGTCGAGCAAGGAGTAGTCGTCCACGGTTCGCTCCCCGATCAGCGCGAGTTCATCGCGTCGGCAGGACAGAAGGTAAAACAGTCATATCACCGCATATCTGCGCCCGCTCGTTGATCGGCGGCCGCCCGCCGACACCGCTGCGCCGGGGTGGGCGCGGAGTACCGTGGAGATGTCGAGGGAGGCTCGGGCCTCCAGGAGGCGGGGTCGCCTCGTGTACATGAAGCGGTGCGGGACACCGTGCGGCAAGCGGCGTGAGCAGGCGTACGCAGGGACGCTCACGAGGGCGACGCATGCGCAGGGCAGATGAGTCCGCCCGGAGCCCGGTCGGGGCGGTCGGCCGTGTCACCGTGCCGATTCCGCCCGACGGTCCGGGCGAAGTCCTGGTGGCCGTACGGGGCGGGTCCGAGGCCTACACCGCATGGTCGGCGACGTCGATCGACAGGGACGCGCGCGTCGTTGTCGTCGACACGGTCTCGGCGCGCGGCGTGATCGTGGAACGCCTGCCGTCCTGAGCCGCCAAGCAATCCGTACCCGACGGAAGCAGTGTCGTACGGCAGGAGTCTTCCCATGTTCTTCTGGCACGTTCCCGCCCCCAACGAGGCGATGCTCATCTCCGGTTCCAAGGGGCAGACGCTGGACACCCAGTTCCGGATCGTCACCGGGCACGGCAGTTTCGTGCTGCCGGTGAAGCAGAAGGCGCGCATGCTCTCCCTGGCGCTGCGCGAGGCGGAGATCACCGAGGACTGCGTGACGCAGCAGGGCATCCGCCTCAACGTCCGGGCCGTGGCCGTCTTCAAGGTCGGCGACGACGCCGTGTCCATCGCCAATGCGGCCCGCCGCTTCCTGACCGAGCAGGAACAGATGGAGGAGCTCGTCGGGCGGATCTTCGCCGGGCATCTGCGTTCCATCGTCGGCGGACTGACCGTGGAGCAGATCATCCGCGAGCGCAACCGGGTCTCCCAGGAGGTCATCGCGGGCAGCCACGGTGAGATGGAGAAGCTCGGCATCGTCGTGGACGCCCTCCAGATCCAGGAGATCGACGACGCCACCGGCTACATCAAGAACCTCGCGGCCCCGCACGCCGCCGCGGTCGCCAGCCAGGCCCGGATCGCCGAGGCCAAGGCCGACCAGGAGGCCAGCCAGCGCGAGCAGCAGGCCGCCGCGCTCAAGGCGGAGTACGAACGCGACACCGCGATCAAACGGGCCGGCTTCCTCGCCGAGACCGAGCAGTACAACGCCCGCGCCGCGCAGGCCGGGCCGCTCGCCCAGGCCAGGGCCTCGCACGAGGTCATCGAGGAGCAGACCGCACTCGCCGAGCGGCAGGCCGCGCTCGCCGCCCAACGGCTGGAGGCGGAGGTCCGGCGCCCGGCGGACGCCGAGGCGTACCGGCAGCGCACCCTGGCGGAGGCGGCCCGTGACCGGGTCAAGTTCGAGGCCGACGGCAACGCGTACACCGAGCGGGCCCTCGCCCAGGCGCAGGCCGACGCCAACAGCGTGCGCGCCGCGTCGCTGCGTGACGGCAACCAGGAGCTCATCGCGGCCAACCGCATCGTGGAGAACCTGCCCGCGCTGGCCGACGCGGCCGCCCGGGGCATGTCCGGCGCCGACCTCACCGTCCTCAACGGCACCAACGGCGTCAACGAGATGGCGGCGGGTGTCGTCAGCCAGGGGCTGGCGATCCTCCACTCGCTGCAACGCGGTGCGAACCCGGTGAAGCAGTCGGCCGTCCACGGGAAGGCCGATTCCATGCCCCGCATCTCCGAGACGAACCAGTCCTGACGCGGCTCGGTGCGGGTGGATCGGGGGCGGGCGGACCGAGTGGTCAAAAGGGCGCCCGGGATGGCGTAGAGTTGCATTCAACGACGCGGGGTGGAGCAGCTCGGTAGCTCGCTGGGCTCATAACCCAGAGGTCGCAGGTTCAAATCCTGTCCCCGCTACTGAAGGATTCAGGCCCGGCACGCACACAGCGTGCCGGGCCTGAATTCGTTTCGCCGCATGGCGTGCGAGCCGCGGCGTACATGTCCCTCCTCGTGTCCCCCGTTTCCCTCCCCCCGTTTCCCTCCCCCCGTTTCCCTCCTCCGTGTCCCTCCATCGGCCGACGAGGAGTCGCCGCTTCGTTCCGGTCCGGCGAGCCTGGGGGTGGGGCGCGGTACCGTCCGCAGCCGCGCGCGTACCGGGCAGGAGACCACAGGTGTGGAAGCGGGAGAAGCGGCGCGGTAAGCACGCCGGGAGCGGTGCCCGCAGCCGGCGGTTCGTACGCGCGCTGCCTCCCCTGATGATCCTCGGCGGACTGCTGTTCGACGTCCTCACCCCGCCGACCTTCACCGCCATCCCGCTGTTCGTGGCCGCTCCGCTGATCGCCGCCCCGTTCTTCTCGCTGGCCAGCACCGTCCGCACCGGTATCGCCTCGATGCTGGCCGTCATCGTGCTGCGGCTGTACAGCAGCACGCTGCCCGAGGCCGTGCCGCTGATCGAACTGCTGACCCTGGCCACCGTCTCGGTCCTCGCGGTCGTGATCAACGGGGTCGTGCGGCGCGGGAACGAGCAGTTGGCCTCCGCGCGGTTCATCGCGGAGACCGCCATGCGCGCGGTGCTGCCGCAGCCGGCCGACCGGACCGGCGGACTGCAGGTCGCGGCGCGGTACGAGGCGGCGCAGGCGGACGAGTTCGTCGGCGGTGACCTGTTCGCCGTCTCGGACACCCCGTGGGGGGTGCGGCTGGTGGTCGGGGACGTGCGGGGGAAGGGGCTCGACGCCGTGGAGACGGTGGCGGTGGTCATCGGGGCGTTCCGCGAGGCCGCCGAGCAGGAAGCCTCACTGGAGGGGGTGGCGGGGCGGCTGGAGCGGGCGCTGGCCCGGGAGGAGGCGCGGCGGGGTGGGCTCGACGTGCTCGAAGGGTTCATCACGGCCGTGCTGGCCGAGATCCCGTCCGGGCTGTCCCGGGTGCGGATCGTCAACCGGGGTCACCCCGAGCCGATCCTGCTGCATCCGGACGGGGCGCTGGACGTGCTGAAGCCGTCGGTGCCCGCGCTGCCGCTGGGGATGGGCCTGGGGGCGTGGCCGGAGTGCACCGACGAGTGGGATCTGCCGGCCGGGACGACGCTGCTCCTCTACACGGATGGCCTTTCCGAGGCGCGGAACGCCGAGGGGGTCTTCTACGATCCGGCGGCCCGGCTGCGCGGGCGGATCTTCCCGGGGCCCGAAGAGCTGCTGTCGGCCCTGACCGATGACGTACGGCTGCACACGGGCGGCGGGTCGACCGACGACATGGCGCTGCTCGCGGTCGTACGTCCGGCGGAGGGGCAGCCGGACCGGCGAAGGACCGTGCCGATCGTCGGTGCCGAGGAGGCGTGATGGGGGCGCTGCCACCGTGTGTAATCGAAGGGCGTCGCTCCGCATAACGTTTGACGCAACGTCAGAAACAGGGTAGTGGCTGAGGGTCGGTCAACTCGTCCGATTCCACCCGCTTGTGTCCCGTAAAGTCCAGGCCAAAGAAGTGAACGATCAGTTGGAACAGCTTGGAATACGGCCCCGGTGTCTATTAACGTTCGATAACGCAGCGCGGTCGTCCCAGCCGTCGTCAGTGGCGGCACCGCGCGCGAGCGCCGAATTCCGCAAGGGAACCGGGGAACCACCTACATGGGGTGAATCGGACACCTGTGTCTCGTGAGAGGCAGAGGGGCCCGTAGGAGACCTTCCTGCTCCGAACCCGTCAGCTAACCCGGTAGGCGAGAAGGAAGGAAAGGAGTGCGCCCCCGTGGCGTCCAACAAGCCTGCCCCCGAGGCCCCGTCCCGGTTCGATTCCGACTACGGCACCGAGCCCGGCGGCGACTTCACCGGCAATTTCACGGGTGAGTTCACCAGTGAGCCCGACCGTGGCTGGGACGAGTGGAACCCCACCGAGGAGTCGGTCCGCCCGGTGCGCGGCAGGCACCGCGTCGCCAAGCAGCGCAACGGCCTCGCCCGCAGTTCCACGGTGCTGGGTGTCGGCGTCATAGCGGCGGTCGGCGCGGGTGGCATGGCCACCGCGCAGAGCAAGCCGCCGGTCTCCATCTCCGTGCCCGACTCGATCAAGAACAACCTCCCCGACGCCAAGTCCCTTCCGGGCGTGGGCGCTTTGTTCTCCGACGAGTCCGAGGCCGACAAGACCGAGGTCACGGCCGCCACCGCCCCGCTCACCACCGCCGGCATCACCACCGCCGAGGCCGAGCAGGGCACGACGGACGCGGGCGAGGCGCTCCGCGCCCGCATCCTCCAGCAGGCCGAGCAGCAGCAGGACGCCGCCGACGCCGAGGCCAAGGCGGCCGAGGAGAAGAAGGCCGCGGAGAAGGCTGCCGCCGAGGCCAAGAAGCAGCAGGACGAGGCCGAGGCCAAGGCCGCCGCCGAGAAGAAGAAGGCGGAGGAGGAGGCCAAGAAGAAGGCGGAGGCGCTGCGGCTGGCCAAGCTCGCCGCCAGCTACGCCATTCCGACCTCCTCGTACACGATCACCTCGACCTTCGGCGAAGCCGGCTCGATGTGGTCCTCCGGCCACCACACGGGCCTCGACTTCGCGGCCCCGACCGGCACCCCGATCAAGGCCATTCACGGCGGCACGGTCAAGTCGGCCGGCTGGTCCGGCGCGTACGGCTACCGCACGGTGCTTGAGCTCGACGACGGTACGGAGCTGTGGTTCTGCCACCAGTCCTCGATCGGCGTCAGCGTCGGCCAGAAGGTCAGCACCGGCGAGACCATCGGCCGGGTCGGCGCGACCGGCAACGTGACGGGACCGCACCTCCACCTGGAGGTCCACACCGCCGGCGGAACGGGCATCGACCCGATGGCCTGGCTCCGCGGTAAGGGCCTCAACCCCTGATCCGAGCCGGTTCGCCGGCCGCTGAACCCCGGCAGTCCTGACGCTCACCCCCCGACGTCAGGGCTGCCGGTCTGTTTGTGGGCGGTGGGAGGTGGGCGGGACGAGGAGCGGTGAGTTCCTCGAACAGCCGGCTCCGGGATGGGCCCACCGGAATAGCGGGCCTAGCAGAATCCGTTGTTTCACCTATGACTTCTCTTCGTAAGCTGGGCCCTTCCGACCTCCAGGTCTTCCCGCTCGCTCTCGGCGGCAACGTCTTCGGCTGGACCGCCGACGAGGCGCAGTCGTTCGCCGTTCTGGACGCGTACGCCGCGGGGGGCGGCAACTTCGTCGACACCGCCGACGGGTACTCGGCCTGGATTCCGGGCAACGAGGGCGGCGAGTCCGAGACCGTCATCGGCAAGTGGCTCGCCGCACGCGGCAACCGCTCCGACATCGTCGTCGCCACGAAGGTCAGTACCCACCCCCGGTACAAGGGGCTCGCTCCCGCCAACATCAAGGCCGCGGCCGAGGAGTCGCTGCGCCGGCTCGGCACCGACCACATCGATCTGTACTACACGCATTTCGACGACGAGACCGTGCCGGTCGAGGACATCATCACCGCCCTGGACCAGCTGGTGAAGGAGGGCAAGGTCCGGGAGATCGCCGCCTCCAACATCGGCCCCGAGCGGCTCCGGGCCTCCCTGGACTTCTCGGAGCGCGAGGGCCTGGCCCGCTACGTCGCCCTCCAGCCGCACTACAACCTGGTCTCCCGCGACACCTACGAGGGCGAGCTCCAGGACACGGCGGCCCGTGCCGGGCTCGGCGTCGTGCCCTACTTCGCGCTGGCCTCCGGCTTCCTCACCGGAAAGTACCGTCCGGGCACCTCGGTGGAGAGCGCGCGGGCGGAGGGCGCCCGGCAGCACCTGGAGTCGGAGCGGGGACAGAAGGTCTTGGCCGCGCTGGACAAGGTCGCCAGGGAGCGCGACGCGGAGATCGCGACCGTCGCGCTGGCCTGGCTCGCATCCCGGCCGACCGTGGTCGCGCCGATCGCCTCGGCCCGTACGGTCGAGCAGCTGCCCGCGCTGCTGGCCGTCGCGGACCTCACGCTGACCGAGCAGGAGCTGGCCGAACTCACCGAGGCATCCGCCTGATTCGCCCGCCCGGCGGGGTCTGCCCGATCCGTCGGGCAGGCCTCAGCGCGGTGGCTGCTGCGGCATCAGATAAGGGTTGTAGCCGGGGTTGTAGCCGGGGCCGGGGCCGGGGGATTGGGGATGCGCCCCCGCTTGGGCGGGGCCGTTGCCGTATGCGCCGTACTGCGTGTGCGGAGTGAACTGCTGGGCGTACGGGAGCGGCGGCAGACGGTGGGGGCGCAGGAGCCCCGTCGCCTGCGCCGCGTACGTCAGGGCGGGGGCGGCCACCTCCCTGCGCTGCCAGAGGTGGTGCAGCAGCTCCAGCTCGCGTCCGGCGAAGTCCGGGTCGGCCGTTCCGCGGCGGGCCCGGAGGCGCAGTGCGGCCAGCGAGGTCGCGAACGACTCGTACTCGGCGACGGCGCGGGCGGCCGCCTTCCCGTGGGCCTCCGCGGCCCGCGTCGCGGCCTTCGCCTGCGCCGCGGCCTGGGCAGAAGGACCGGGCACGGCTCCGGGCATGGCTCCTGGCATCGCTCCTGGCGCGGCTCCGGGCATGACTCCGGGCATCGCTCCGGGCATCGCCGCCGGTATGGACCCGGGCGCCCAGCCGGGCCCGTACGGGGTGTCCCAGCGGCCCCGGGCCGCGACGGCGTACTGGCGGCGTGCCGCGTCGCGGGCCAGGCCGCGGGCCCGCATCGAGGAGAGGGCGAGCGGTTCCGCCGGGCTCAGCCAGCCCGCCGCCGCGTAGGCGGGCAGCTCGGCGGCGAGGGTGCGCAGCTCCCGTCGGCGCGACCAGATCACCAGCCAGGTCACCAGGCCGAAGACCGGGACCATGAACACCGCGTACACGGCGTAGAAGCTGTACGGGCTGAAGACCGCCGACCCGTTCCACAGCGAGTGCATGCCCATGGCGAGGACGAGCCCCAGCAGCGGCAGCACGATGCGGCGGATCCGCCGGCGCCGGGCGCAGGCCGCGGCGAGCCCGAAGCCTATGCCGGTCAGCACGGTGAAGAGCGGGTGCGCGAACGGCGACATCACCGCCCGTACGAAGAACGTCGCGGCCGTCACCGACACAACGCCTGAGTTACCGATCTGCTGGTCCTCGCCGAAGGCGTTGCCGAGGTAGAGGATGTTCTCGGTGAAGGCGAAGCCGCTCGCGGTGATGCCGGCGATCACGACGCCGTCGACGATCCCGTTGAACTCCCTTCTTCGGAACAGGAAGATCAGCAGGACCGCGGCGGCCTTGGCGCTCTCCTCGACGACCGGGGCTATGACCGTGGCGCCGAGGGTGTCGGCGTTGGACGGGTCGGCGATGGTCGTGGCTATCCAGCGGGTCGCGAAGGAATTCGCCAGGATCGCTACCAGGGCGGCGGCGAACGCACCCCAGGCGAAGGCGAACAGCACATTGCGCCAGGGGCCCGGATCGACCCGGTCCAGCCAGCGGAACGCCGCCAGCAGGAGCGGGACGGGCAGCACGGCCAGGCCGAGGCCGACGAGGAACCCCTGAGTGCCCGTCTGGTCGCGGACCAGGGCCAGGATCGCCAGACCGCAGATCGCGAGCACCGTGAACACCGCCGCGACGCGGAAGGTCCGGCTGCGCCACACCACGCCCACGCGGCGCGGCCGGTAATGCCAGTGCCTGCGCTCCGGCACGGCAGCCAGGATCTCGCCGACCCGCTGCTCCTCAAGGAGCGGGACGGCGGGCTGTGACTGCCGCTGCTGGACAGACCCGTCGGACACCACGCAATGACCCTAACCAGCAGCACTGACTCCTGACCATGGGGCGCCCACCGGCCGCCCGGCTCGCGGGCATCGCCCACCGGCCCGGCCGCTCCACGAGTCCGGCCGCTCCACCATCCCGGCCCTTCCACCGGTCCGGCCCTCACCGTCCCGGCCCCACCACCGTCCCGGCACGCACCGCACCGGCACGCCCCGGGCCCCACGCCGGTCTCAGCGGCGGGCGAAGAGCAGGTCGTGCACGACGTGGCCCTTGTCCAGGCCCTGTCCCTCGAAGCGGGTCAGCGGCCGGAACGCGGGCCGGGGCGCGTAGCCGCCGTCCGCCTGCGTGTTCTCGAAGAGGGGGTGCGCGCTCAGCACTTCCAGCATCTGCTCGGCGTACGGCTCCCAGTCGGTCGCGCAGTGGATCACCGCGCCCGGCTTCAGCCGCTGCGCCACCAGATCGAGGAACTCCGGCTGGATCAGCCGCCGCTTGTGATGGCGCTTCTTGGGCCATGGGTCGGGGAAGTACACCCGCAGCCCGTCCAGCGAGTCCGGCTTGAGCATCTCGCGCAGCAGGATGATCGCGTCGCCGTTGGCCACCCGGATGTTCGACAGGCCGTTGCGGTCAGCGAGGCCGAGCAGATTGCCCTGGCCAGGGGTGTGCACATCGACGGCGAGGATGCCCGTGCCCGGGTCGTCGGCGGCCATCTGCGCGGTGGCCTCACCCATCCCGAAGCCGATCTCCAGCACGGTCGGCAGCCCGTCGAACAGCTCGGGCAGGTCGAGGACGCGCTGCCCGTCGATGTCCAGGCCCCACTTCGGCCAGAGCCGCAGCAGGGCGTCCTCCTGGCCGGGCGTGACGCGGCTGCGGCGCGGCTGGAAACTGCGGATCCGGCGCTCGTGGTGCGAGCCGGCCGGATCGACGGCGGGCCCGCCCGGGAAGCGCGGCTCCTGGCGCAGCCTGCGCTGCCGCTCGAAGGAGGCGGCGCGCAGATCGTCCGGAATCCCGGCAGCGGACGAGGAGGGGCGCTCGGAGGAGCTCTCGGGGGAGTCGCCGGAGAGGCCTTCGGAGGGGTTCATGGGCTCAGACACAATGCCCCGATTCTACGGCGGGCGGTCTCCACCCCGTCTCCCGTGCCCGGAGCAGCGCCCTGCGTGCCACCTCCCGCCCGATGGGCAGCGAGGCCGTCGCGGCGGGCGACGGCGCGTTCAGCACGTGGACGGTGTGCGGGGCCTCGCGGATGAGGAAATCGTCCACCAGAGTGCCGTCCCGCAGCACCGCCTGGGCCCTGACCCCGGCCGGGGCCGGTCTCAGGTCGGCCTCCGTCACCTCCGGCAGCAGCCGCCGCACGGCCTGGGTGAACGCGTGCTTCGACAGCGAACGGTGCACCTCGCCCGCCCCGTACCGCCAGTGTCTGCGCGCTGTCCGCCAGGTGCCGGGCCACGCCAGGGTGTCCGCCAGCTCGCGCGGGCGCACGACCGGCCAGCCGTACCCCTCGCGGGCCAGCGCGAGCACCGCGTTCGGACCGACGTGGACGCCGCCGTCATGGCCCCGGGTCAGATGGACCCCGAGGAACGGGAACGCCGGATCGGGCACCGGATAGACCAGGCCGCGCACCAGCTCCGGCCGAGCCAGCTCGTAGTACTCGCCCCGGAAGGGCACGATCCGCATGCCCGGGTCGTCGCCCGCGAGCCGGGCCACCCGGTCGCAGTGCAGCCCCGCGCAATTGACCAGCACCCGGGCCCGCACCACCGTGCCGTCCGCGGTGCGCACCGCCACACCCCAGGGGCGCCGGTCTATCGCGGTGACCTCCGCCCCGTAACGGATCATTCCGCCGGCCTCGCTCACCTCGGCGGCGAACCGGGCCGCGACCGCGCCGAAGTCGCACACCCCGGTCGATCCGACCCGGATCGCGGCGAGGCCGCGCACCCGGGGTTCGTACTCCGTGATCTGGGCGGGGCCCAGCTCGCGCACCGGCAGCCCGTGCTGCCGGCCGCGCTGGACCAGGGCGTGCAGCCGGGGCAGCTCGGACCGCTCGGTCGCGACGATCAGCTTGCCGGTCACCGCGTGGGCGATGCCGTGCTCGGCGCAGAAGTCGACCATCTCGGCGGCGCCGCGCACCGCGTAGCGGGCCTTGAGCGAGCCGGGGCGGTAGTAGATGCCGCTGTGGATCACTCCGCTGTTGCGCCCGGTCTGATGCCGGGCCGGGCCCCACTCCTTCTCCAGGACCGTCACCCGGGTGCCCGGCGCGGTGCGCGTGATCGCATACGCCGTCGACAGGCCGACGATCCCGCCGCCGATCACCAGCACATCGCAGTCGTACGCCGCGCGCGTCATCATCACGCCACCTCCCACCCCGATAGTGCACTGACCCACTGACAACGCACTCAAACCAGCGAGGCCCAGCGTGGCGCCGAATCTTTACGGCCCGTGGCACACCCGCGTCCGCACGGATGCCGTCCGGATGCCGTCCAGATGCCACGCGGATGCCGTCCGGATGCCGTGACGACACCGCGCGTATGCCTGCCGCCGTCCGCCCGCAGTCCGTCCGTCCGTCCGCCGTCGTGCGCCGGTCGGCCCGCGTGGCCCGACCGGCCCGATCAGGCCGGCTAGGCGGGGGCCACCAGGAGCGGCCGGGCCCGTTCGCGGAGCTCGGCGACGCGGGGCTCGTGGCCGTACGGTTCGAGCCGGTGCAGCAGATCACGTACGTACTCGGTGGTCCGCGCCGAGGAGATGCGGCCCGCCACCTCCACCGCCCGGGTGCCCGCGGCGCAGGCCGCGTCGAGATTGCCCGACTCCAGCTCGGCGACCGCCGACACCACGAGCCGCAGCCCGTGCGAGCGGACGAACTCCTCGGTGGGCCTGGAGAGCGCCTGTTCGGTGAAGCGCCGCACCTGCCGGGGCGCCTTCAGATCGAGGTGGCACTCGGCGGCGTCGGCAGCGAACCTGTCGTACGAGTAGAAGCCCAGCCAGGACGGGTCCGCGTCGCCGCCCCTGGAGCGCTCCAGCCAGCCCTCGGCGGCCTTCAGCGCGGATCCCGCGGCGGACGCGTCGTTCGCCTTGGCATGGGCACGCGCCTCCACCAGGCGGAAGAAGCTCATGGTGCGGGCCGTGGCGAGGCCCCGGTTGCGCTCCACGGCGGCCTGTGCGAGGTCGACCCCCTCGTCGGCGAAGCCGCGGTACGTCGCCTGGAGCGACATGGACGCGAGCACATAGCCGCCCAGGGGGACGTCGGCCGCGGCCCGCGCGAGCCTCAGCGCCTGGATGTAATAGCGCTGCGCGGCCTCCTGCTGGCCGGTGTCGAAGGCCATCCAGCCGGCGAGCCTGGTCAGTTCGGCCGCGGCGCCGAAGAGCGCCCGGCCCACCTCGTCGCTGTACGAGCCGAGCAGCAGCGGTGCGGCGTCGACCCGTAAACACTCGGGAACCATCGAGGAACGCCAGTCCCCGCCGCCGTACTTGGAGTCCCAGCGGCGGGCGTCCTGGGCCGCCTCGCGCAGCTTGGAGACATCGCTGTGGCCGACCCGCAGCGGTGAGATGTCGCTGGTGGTGGTGATCACGGTGGTGGTGACCGCGGTGGCCGGGACGGCGGGGGACACGGGTGCCGGATCCGCCGCCGGGGCCGGGGCCGGGGCGGGTGCCGGTGCCGTGTCCGGGCGGGGCTGGGCGGGGATGGCGGGTGCCTGTCGCGTGCCCAGCGCTCCCAGCGTGCCGAGCGCTGTCCGGGCCGCCCGGGCGTTCAGCGCGGCCGGGGCGCCGGGCGGCACCGTCGCCGCGCTCCTCGCCTCCTTGCCCGGCGGGCTCTGCGCCCCTGCATCGCTCCGTGCGCCCCGTGCGCCGTGGGTGTCGAAGGCGGGGACCCCGGCCGCCGCCGCGTCTCGCTCCACCGTCGCGTCGGCGGGGGATATCAGCCAGCGGGACGCGGGCGTCGCGTACGCACTCACCGAGAACGAGCCCGCGAGCGACTGCCAGATCCCGCCGCTGCCCGCGCGCCGCCCGGCCAGATCCAGCCGGTACAGCTCGGTCGCCGAGCGGACCGCCTCGCCCACGTCGCGCGGGAAGGCCAGCCCGACCTCCGGCGCCGGGTCGGCGTCCGCGAGCCCGATCTCGTGCAGCGGGACCGGCCGGCCGAGCTTGGCGCCGATCGCCGCAGCGATGAGATGGGGCGCGGCGCCCTGCGGCACCATGCCCTTGGAGACCCACCGGGCCACCGAGGTCTTGTCGTACCGAAGTGTCAGACCGCGCTGCGCCCCGAGGTCATTGACCCGCCGGGCGAGCCCGGCGTTGCTGATTCCCGCGAGGGCGAGAACGGTTCCGAGCTTCTCGTTCGGTCCGCGTTGCTCCCTGGACATGCGCCACCCCTCGACACACAGACGGCCGCCGCGTCACCGTTGCGGCGCGCGGCATTCGTACCGTGTCCTCCCCAGCGACGGACCCCGGCACTCCGGCCGCACACGCATGTGGCCGAGCCCCGAGGAATATGCCTCCTGCAGAGAACCTCAGTAAACCCAGCGTAGTTCGCCGCATCCCTACCGTTAAGGGGCAGACGTCCGTATGGCGGGATTGTTGTCCGTGCGGACGCGGACGGTGGAACGGATGGGGTTCGGGTGCGGTCCGGGTACGGATCGGGCGCGGTCGGTACGGGGCTCGGAAGCGGTCCGGACGGCGGGTCCGCCGGGCCCGGGCGGCTGCTCGACGGCGCACGGGAACGGCACGTGAGAGGCGTCGTCCGAGCGCGGCGCCGGCATCGCGGGCCGGGCCGCGGACGTGCTCCTGGTGTGTGGCCGTGCGCCCGGCCGTGCGCTCTCGTCCGGCTGTTTCGGAAGCGTTTCCATGGGTGCTGCGTGGGTCGGCCCACTGCACAGGATCCAGTGGGCTGGGGGACACTGCCGCCTCATTCCCCGCAGGCGGCGGACCGGTCCGGGAGGTGAACGACACCTCCCGGACTGTGCGTCGGCGGCCCCGGTGGAGATCTTTCGCGGCTGCCGGAGGGGGCCTGGAGGCATTCGGGAAGAATCGGGGAATGAAGTGGGGCGAAAAGGGACTTCCGGTGCGGCGAGTGCCGCGCCGCAAGGTTCCGACCCGCTATGAAAATGGCCGAATGTCGCCGGTCGCCCGAGGTTGGGCCGCCCGTTTCGCGGACATCTCGCCGACCGCCGGAGGGTTGTCCGCCGAACGGCCCGTGAGCGGTTCGCGGTGGCTCGGGCGCGGCTTGAGCATGGCTGGATTTCGGCTGGCGGATTCGACCCGTGCGGGGCAAGCAACGCGCTTGTTCCGTACGTCAGTTGGCGGACGAGGCGCTCGGCGGAGGCCGCGCGTGACGCCCTGCCGCCGAAGCGGCGGCGACTTCCCGGGCGGACCCGGGCGGCGACCGCGCCGCGCCGGCCCCCGGCCCGGCGCGGCCTTTGCCAGGGGCGCATGCCCTTCCGACGTGCGCCGTACGTAGCCCCTCCTGCGCGCCGTTGTCGTGGCAGCATGTTCGCAACGGCGCTGCGCGTTACCGATGTTCACCCGGTACTTTCCTGCTGCGCCGTTTTGTCCACAGCCTGTGGAGGCGGCGATGCGTTGGTTGGTGGGGTGGAGCAGTATCGCCGCGAGCTTCGGCACGGCCGGAGCGGTCGGCCCCAGTGACGAGGGGCGCACGATGCACCCCGTGGGCTCCCAACTCCTGTGGGGCGACCCGGATCCGCTCTGGGCCGTGGGGGACTGGCGCCCCGACGAGATCCGGACCACCTCGGTCGAGACCGCCGAAGGCGCGCCCACCGCCCGGATGGCCGTCCTCGGCTGCTGCAGCGCCACCGACGAACAGCTGCGCTCCGGCCTCCTCGCCGCCCGCGGCGGAGCCCTGCGCCACCTCACCTCCTGGCCCGGCAGCTACACGACCGTCGTCCAGATCGGCCGCCGGATCACCGTCATCGGCGACCTCGCCGGAGCCCGCCCCGTCTTCTACACCCCCTGGGCGGGCGGCACGGCGTACGCCACCGCCGCACTCCCGCTCGCCGACCTCATCGAGGCCCAGCTGGACATCGGCCACCTGGCCGCCCTGCTCGCCTGCCCCGAAACACCGGAGGCGCTGCGCGACGGCACCCCGTACGCCGGGGTGAAACGCATCCCGCCGGGCCATGCGCTCATCCTCCGCGAGGGCTCGCGCGAGATCACCGGTTACGAGGCGGTGGCCTCGCTCGCCGTGGCCGCACCCCAGATCGACCCGGTCAGCGCCGTCGAAGGCGTACGCGACGCACTGGTCGAAGCCGTACGCGCCCGGCTCCTCGCCCCACGCCACGCGCCCGAGACCCTGCCGCCCGACCCCGGCCCGGTCCCCGGCATGGGCCCCGCCGACCGGCGCGCCGCCCGCGGCGCACCGGTCCCCGGCATCGGCTCCGACCTGTCCGGAGGCAGCGCCTCCGCCACCCTCGCCCTGCTCGCCGCCGGACTGCCGGGCCTGCCCGGCACCCTCCTGGGCCACGGCACCGGAGCGGGGGAGCGGCTGCTCGCCGTCACCCTGAACGACCTCACCGCACGCGGCCACGAGGACGAACTCGAACGCGCCCGCGTCATCGCCGCGAACCCGCGCCTGCACCACGTGGTCGTCGCGGCCGGGGAAGAGGCCCTGCCCTACGCCGACCTGGGCGGCGGCCCGCTCACCGACGAACCCGCCCCGTCCCTCGTCGTCGCCGAACGCCACCGCCGCCGCCTCGCCTCGGGCAGCGCCGACCACTTCGTCGGCGGCGGCGCCCGGCAGGTCCTCGACGCCCACCCGGCCCGCCTCGCCGATCTGCTGATGGACCGGCGCCGACGCCATCTGCTGCGCCCGGTCGCCGCGCTCGCCAGGGCGGAGGGCCCGAGCGCGCACTCCCTGTTCGTGCCGTTCACCGTCTACCGCGCGGCCCGCCGCCTGTCCCGTACGTCGTACCGCACCGGCCTGGAAGCGGCGGCCGGCCGGCTGCCGGACGCCAACCGGAACGCCCCCGACCTCGACACCCCCGCCGACGCCTCGCTCGCCGCCCTCGCCTGGTCGCGGCCCGGACCCGCCGCGCGCTGGCTCACGGGGGAGGCGCTCGCCGAGGTGTCGGTGCGGCTCCAGGAGGCGGCCGTCCGCCCGGTCTCCGTCCAGCGCCCCGGCGAGGCCCGGGCCAGGGCGGCCCTGGCCCGGTACGCCGCCGACCACCGGATCCTGGAACAGGCCGCCGAGAACCGCAGCCAGCGGCTGCACGCCCCGTACCTCGACAACCAGGTCGTACGCGCCGCCCGCGCGCTCCCCGAATCGCTCCGGGTCCAGCCGGGCGCCCGCGCCGCGATCCTGCGCCGGGTGCTCGCCGGTGCGGGCATCCACGATCTGCCGCCGGGCTGGGGCGCCCCCTCCCTCGCCACCTCGAACGCGACCGCCCGCACCGGCCTGCGCGCCGCCCTCCCGGAGCTGATCGCCCTCTTCGACGCCCCGCTCCTCGCCGACGCGGGCCTGGTCGAGGCCCGTGTCGTACGGAAGGCCCTGCGCGCGGCCTCCGAGGGCGAACCGCTCCCGCTGGACGGCCTCGCGCACCTGGCGTCCACGGAGCTCTGGCTCCGCCGCCTGGTGTCGCGGCGCGGCACCTGCTGGACGGGCACGGCGGCGCCCCGCCAGCGCGCGGTCGCGGGCGGAGTGGTGCCGGCCAGGCGGACGCTGCAACCGTAGGCAGGTGCGGCGCTGCGACCGTAGGCAGGCGCAACCGCAGGCAGGTGCGGCGGTGCGGCGGGTGGTGCGGCGGTGCGGGACAGGCGCGGGCGGCGGTGCGGCGGTGCTGTGGGTGGTGCGGGGCCTGTACGTGCGGCGCTGCGGCCCGACACGGGACCGGTACGGGTGGTCGCCTGCTGTCGGCCGGGGCCGGTACGGGCGGGACCGGTACGGGTGGTCGCCTGCCGTCGGCCGGGGCACGAGACACAATGGCCCGATGCGGTACCTGATCCTCGGCGTCACCGAGGCGCGAGACGAGAACGGCGCCGTGCTGCCCGTGAACGGCACCCGGCTGCGTGCCCTGCTCGCCGCCCTCGCGCTGCGTGCGGGACGTCCCGTCCCCGTCGCCGACCTGGTCGACGACACATGGGGCGTGGATCCTCCGCACGACGCTCCCGCCGCACTCCAGGCCCTCGTCGGCCGGCTGCGCCGGATACTGGGCCGGGACGCGATCACGAGCACCCACGGGGGCTACCGCCTGGAGGCCGGGCCCGACGAGGTCGACCTGCACGCGTTCGAGCGGCTGTCCCGCCGGGGCGCCGAGGAGCTCGACTCGGGCGACCCCGCGACGGCGGCGCGCACGCTCCGTACCGCGCTCGGCCTGTGGCGCGGCCCCGCCCTGGCCGACCTGCCGGACCGGGACCACGGCCACGCCCTGCGCCCCGATGCCCACCGCCTGGCCGCGCTGGAACGCCGCATCGAGGCCGATCTGCGGTGCGCGGCCACGGGCGCGGGCGCCGGTGCCGGACCCGACGACGGACGGACGAGCGGCCCTCGGACCCTCGTACCGGAGCTCATGGAGCTGACGGCCGCCCACCCGTACGACGAACGCTTCCGGGCCCAGCTGATCCGTGCGCTGTGTGCCGAAGGCCGCCAGGCCGATGCGCTGGTGGCGTACGAGGACGCCCGACGCACTCTCGCTGACGGCCTCGGGGCCGATCCCGGAGCTGAACTGACCCAACTGCACCGGGAGTTGCTCACCCCGTCGCAGCCACAGCCGCATTCACTGGCGCAGTCGCAGTCGCAGATACCGGTGGCAGTGGCAGCCGCAGCGGCATCGGCGGGGGCCTCGGTCACCCCGGTGGCCTCGTCCGTCGCGGTCGGCAATCTCCGCCCCCGGCTCACCTCGTTCGTCGGGCGCGAGCCCGAACTGCGGTCCATCGGCGCCGATCTGACCCGCTCCCGCCTGGTCACCCTCACCGGCCCCGGCGGCTCCGGCAAGACCCGGCTGGCCGAGGAGGCCGCCGCCCATGGAGCTCCCACGGACGCCTGGATCGCCGAACTCGCCTCCGTGGAAGACCCCGTGGACGTACCCGGAGCCGTGCTCTCCGCTCTCGGGCTGCGCGAGACGGCCCTCCTGCGCGACACCAACCGCGACGCGCAGCCGCCGCGCACCGACCCGACCGACCTCCTCGTCGAGCACCTGGCGCACTGCTCCCGCATCCGCCCCGTCCTGCTCATCCTGGACAACTGCGAACACGTCATCGACGCGGCCGCCGCCCTCGCCGAGACCCTGCTCACCCACTGCCCACAGCTGCGGATCCTCGCCACCAGCCGCGAACCCCTCGGCGTCCCCGGTGAATCCGTACGCCCGGTCGGCCCGCTCCCGGCCGATCCCGCCCACCGGCTGTTCGCCGAGCGCGCCCGTGCCGTACGCCCCGATTTCGACCCCGGTCGGGGGGTGGCGCACGATGCCGACGCCGTCGCCGAGATCTGCCGGCGGCTCGACGGGCAGCCGCTCGCCATCGAGCTGGCCGCCGCCCGGCTGCGGATGCTCGGTCCGCGCCAGATCGCGGACCGGCTCGACGACCGGTTCCGCCTGCTGACCGGCGGAAGCCGCACCGTACTGCCGCGTCAGCAGACGCTGCGTGCCGTCGTCGACTGGTCCTGGGACCTGCTCGACGAGGACGAACGCACCGCTCTGCGCCAGGTATCTGTCTTCGCCGGCGGGTGGGACCTTCAGGCCGCCGAAGCCGTCGTCACCCCCGGAACTTCGCCCGCAGGTCCGGACTCCGCAGGTCCGGACTCCGCAGGTCCGGACTCCGCCGGCCCGGTCCCCGCCGGCCCGGTCCCCGCCGGCCCGGACTCCACCGGCCCGGCCCCCACCGGCCCGGCCCCCGGCCGGCTCTCCACCGCCGATCTGATCGGTGCTCTCGTCGACAAGTCCCTCGTCGTCGCCACCCCGGCCCCCGCCGGCGAGATGCGCTACCGGCTCCTGGAGACCATCCACGAGTACGCCGCCGAACGCGCCGCCGAGGCTCCGGAGATACGCGCCGCCGCCGCGAGCGCGCACACCGCGTACTTCCTCGCACTCGTCGAGCGGGCCGAGCCCCGCATCCGCTCCGGCGACCAGCTGCCCTGGATCGAGCGGCTGGAGACGGAGCTGGACAACATCCGGGCCGCTCTCCACCGGACCGTCCTCACCGGCCCGTCCGAGCCGGAGGCCGTACGACTGGTTCTCGGCATGGGGTGGTTCTGGTGGCTGCGCAACTTCCGCACCGAGGGCCTCACCTGGACCGAACGTGCCGTGGCGCTCGGCCCCGAGCCGACCGACGCCGGCGACCCCCGCTACTGGCCGCGCATGCACCTGGAGATGCTGCGGCACTTCCTCGTACTGGAGACCCGGCCCACCGTGGACCTCCACGACGACGAGGAGCACCAGGCGCTGATGGCGCGGGTGGCCGACGCGTTGAGGTCCTCGGGCCCGCAGTCCGCCCGCTTCCCGGGACTGCTCTGGCCGATGGCCACGTTCAGGACCGGCACGGTGACCGGCACCCACGCGAACATCGAGACGGCGGTCGAGAACGCCCGTGTCCACGGCGGCGCCTGGGAGTACTCCGTCACGCTGATGTACCGCACCCACATGGTCGTCGACATGCCCGGCGGCATGCCCGGGGTCGACGCCGATCTCGCGGAACTGCGCGAACTGGGCCGCCGCGTCGGCGACCGCTGGATCCGGGCGCAGGTCGCGAGCGCGACGGCGGAGGCGGCCGTGATGCGCGGACGGTCCGCACAGGCACGGGCGGCGTACGAGGAGGCACTGCTGCTGTCCCGAGAGGTCGGGGCGCACATCGAGGCGCCGTTCCTCCTCGCCCGCCTCGCCGAACTCGCCCATCTGACCGGAGACCTCGCGGACTTCGACCGGCTCCTGACCGAGGCCGAGCGGGAGGCGGAGCGCCACCAGGTGCACGACGCCCGCGCGTACGGGCAGTTCTTGCGCGCCGGCGTGGCCCTGGAGCGGGGCGATGTCGTGGCGGCGCGGCACCTGGTCACCGAGGCGGCGGGCGCGGTCGGACGGGGCAGCCTGCCGCCGCACGTCAACGCCGTGGTCGACGGGCTGGCCGCCCGGATCGCGGTGCGCGAACCGGGGCCCGGCGGTGGTCCGGTCGCGGGCGTTCGGGGTCTGGCGGCGGCACTCCGCGCGGCGCGGGACGCCCAGTGCGCCGAGCTCGTCACCGGACAGCTGGCGGAGGACGCGGCGAATGTGCTGCCCGAGGTGGGCCGACACGGAGCGGCCGTACGGATCCTGGCGGCGGCGGACAGCTGGCGCCCGTTCGACCCGAGGTCCGAGGCGCAGCGGGCCGAGGCGGCCGGGACCGAGCGGCGGGCACGTGAGGAGCTCGGACCTCAGCTGTACGAGTCGGAGCGCGCCGCGGGCCACGGCCTGACCGTCGACGAGGTCATCGAGCTGCTGACCCGGATCACCGAGGAGCTCCCGGGGGCGCCGGGGCCGGGGGTGCCCGGCTCCTCGGGTGCGCCGGGCCCTTCGGGTGCGCCGGACTCCTCGGGTGCGCCCGACCGGCTCACTGGCAGCTGATCCTCGAATTCGCCCAGTCCGCGAGGGCCGTGAAGCCGCCGGGGTGGCCGGGCTCGACGACCAGCCGGATGCTCTCCTGACCGGTGATACCGACACTCACCGGCACGGCCGGGTCGTCGCCGTTCATCACCGGGGACTGCCAGAGCCGCGTTCCGTCGCCGTTGAAGACGGAGAAGCGCGCCGAGCCGAGGCCCATCGTCAGGTCGTCGATCCCGACCATCGCCTCGTACCGCGTGCACTGCCTGTTCAGCTGGATGGTGACCGAGGAATTGCTGTTGACGGTCACCCCGTGCGCGTAGGTCGTGCCGCCGATCGACACATTGGAACGCTGCCAGACCCAGCTGCTCTCACCCATCACCACTTCCGGTTCGGAGTGGTCGCCCATGATCGAATAACTCAGCTCGCTGACCTGATAGACGCTCGGCGGGGGAGGCGGCGGGGGTGTCGGAACCGGGGGCGTCGGCGTCGGAGTAGGGGTTGTCGGGGTCGGGGTGGGTGTCGGCTTCGGCGTCGGCTTCGGCGCGGGGGGCTTCGGCTCGGGAGCGGCCTTCGGAGGCGGCGTCGGCTCGGGCTCGGGCGGCGGGGTCGGCGCCGGGGGGGCGGGCGCCGGGGGAGCGGGCTTCGGCGGTGTCGGCTTCGGCGCGGGCGGCGGGGTCGGGGCCGGAGGAGCCACTACGGCCGGCTTCGTCGCGGGCCTGGCCTCGGGCTTCGGCTGGTCGTCGCCGACCAGCGCCCAGACCAGCCCGGCCGCGGCGGCCACCACGACCGCCGCCGCGATACCGGCCTTCGCCGGGGCACCGAGCCCCTCCGAGGCCGCGGCACCACCGGCCGCACCCCCGCCGGAGCTTCCCCCGGTGGCCGCCGCGGCGGCACCCGCACCAGCGGCGCCCGCCGCGCCACCGGCGACGATCCCGGCGGCCTTGAGCGCGTACCCGGCGGCGAACCAGCCGATGACCGCGACCGGCAGCAGCGCGGGGATCCCGGCGTTGACATGGGCCAGTTCGCCTGCGGCGAGCCGGCACTTCGAGCACTCCTCCAGGTGTCCGCGCAGGCCGCGCTCGGCCCGCATACGGAGCCCGCCACGGGCGTACGCGCCGAGCCGGTCGGCGTAGCGCGCGCAGTCGCCACCGGCGGTCAGGGCCTGGCTCACATGCGCCTGCAGATAGGCCTGCTTGAGGCCCTCGCGGGCCCGGCTGGCCAGCACCGCCGTGGCGTTGGCGGTCAGCCCGAAGAGCGGGGCGATCTCGCTGGGCGACTCCTCCTCGACGGTGGTGTGCCACAGCACCGCCTGCCAGCGCTCCGGCAGACTGCGGAACGCCTGCATGGCCATCGACTGCTCGGCCTCGTGCATCGCCAGCACATCCGCGCCCAGGTCGAGGGTGTCCGCGTCCGACACCTGGGAGGCCTGGGACGCCTGCGCGGCGAACACCGCGAAGTCGTCGACCAGATGCTCCCGCTTCGCGGTCTTGGTCCAGGCGGCGCCGACATGGCGGACGGCGGTCATGAGGTAGGCCCGTACGGCCTCCTCGGGCCCCTTGCCCCGCCGTACCGCCTGCAGCGTGCGGGCGAAGACCTCGGCCGTCAGGTCGTCGGCGGTGTGGGCGTCCCGGCAGCAGCTCCGCGCGTAGCGTCGCACCGCGTCGGAGTGGCGCCGGAAGAGCTCCTCGTACGCGAGGTCGTCGCCGTCCCGCATCTGCCGGATCAGATCGGCGTCGGAGGGTGCGGCGCCGGAGGCGTCGGTGAGGCCGGCGCTGCCGCCCTCCCGCTGCATGGGCACCGCGACATCGGCCTCGGGTCCGGGATCGGCCGGAGCCGGCCAAGGACCCGGCAGGACCGTGCCGCCCTCGGCGTCACCGCTCGACCGCCCGGGGCCGGCCTGACTCGGAACCTGCTGGGCGGACCGCCCATCGGTCTCCGCGACACCACCCACGGCGGAGACGTCGTCGAACGCCTCTTCCTGCTGCCCGTCACCGCTCATCGCGGTAGCCCCCGTATGCGCTGTCGGACCCGAACATCGGGCAAGAGTGCCACATGGCGCAATCCCGTCGGACCCTCAGCCCCCGCAACCACTCATCCGGGGCGTTTTTCCGAATGTGAGTACTAACAGCCATTCATTCGGGGAAAGCTGGGAGATCGCTTTCTGCGGGTACGAGTTGTCGCCGCGGTCCGCGATTCGGGAGCGTGGGGCCCACCGGTCCGCGCTGAGGTGGGAAGAGGTCGCGCATTCCGGCAGCGCGAGGGGCGAGTGCGGGTGCGGGTGCGACCTGGCTGGGGCGATGACGGACCATCGGCCGAGAACCCACCAAAACGGGCCACATCAACCATTCATGTCGCCCGCCTGTACGGCCCCGGCCAACCCGCCATTCACCACCCGACCGCTCGGATGGCCACGCCCGACGACCACGCCCGGCCGCCGCTCCGACGACTGCCCGACCAGCGGCCCGACGACCGCCCGACGAGCGGCCTGCCGGGCGCAGCGGCACACACAGGCACCACTGCGCCCACGCACGCGTGGGCGCACGCACTTCGCTCAGGCTCAGGCGGCAGGCCGGGAACGCAGTCCCTCCAGCAGGATGTCCAGGAGCCTGCTCGAAGCGGCGGCCTGCTGTGCGGGGTCGGGCAGCGAAGGCGCCGCCGTCGCTATCACCAGCAGCACATCCGCGACCGTCACGTCACGGCGCAGTTCACCGGCGGCCCGTGCCCGGTCCACCAGGCGGCCGACCACCTCCAGCAGCTCGCCGGCTCCCGTGCCGTCGTCCTCGATGCCCGCCTCCGCGGCGGAACGCTCGTCGGCCGACCGGAGATCGGCCTGGCCGGCACCCTGCCGCTGCTGAGGCACCCGTGCCTCGTCCCGGTCGCCGCCCGATGCCGTGCCCGACGCCGAGCCCGACACCGTCACCGGCTCACCGGCCGCCGCCAGGTCATCGCCGTCCTTGCCGTCATTGCCAGCTGATCCGTCGGAGCCGTCGGAATCGACATCGACCCCGACCCGCAGCACCTGGGGCGGCAGCAGCCGCCCCGCGCCCGAGGCCACGGACGTACGCAGGAAGCGCGACAGCGCCGACCACGGCTCGTCCTCCTGGCCGAGGGCGGTCCGGGCCTGGTCGGTGAGCCTGGAGGTCTCCTCCTCGGCTATCCGCCGGACCAGCACGTCCTTGCTCGGGAAGCGTCGGTACACCGTGCCGACTCCGACTCTGGCGCGGCGCGCCACGTCCTCCATCGGAGCCCCGTACCCCAGCTCGCCGAACACCTCGCGCGCGGCCCGCAGGACATGTTCCAGATTGCGCTGAGCATCCACGCGAAGCGGAGCCGAGCGGCCGTTCGCTCCGACAGCCCCGGCCACACCGGCCGTTCCGTTGGCCCCGCCGGTCCCGACCGTGCCGACCGAACCCGTCGCCACCGTCCCGACCGTTCCCACCGCTCCGCCGACCACCGTTCCGTTTCGTCCTGTTCCATCGGACGAATGGGACGGAACCGTCGCGGCAGCCTGCCAAGAATCCTGAATGTGCATAACTGTTCCCCCGGTTATGACGTCTCCCCCCGGAGACTTCCCGCCGTTTGAGCCGGGGAGTGGATCATGGTCCCCATCCGACACCCCGACGACATACGAACATAGTTGAGCCCAGCTCAATTCAGAAGGGGGTAGTTCCGCACGGAGCGCCCCCCGATCGGTGCAAGGACCGGTTGTTCACTGATTCGGCCCCGGTCCGGAACCTCCGCCTCAACCCCTGACCTGCGTCGCTTGCGCATCACCGCCGAGCCCCGCGACCATCGCCCGTCGAGAACCTCCGGTCACACAATTTGTCGAGGCTGTGGACAAACCCTTGAGCACGTTGCGTCATGGGGTGGTGATGGCTTCAGATTCCGGGGGAACACCCCCCGGCCCCCCACCAGGTGTGCGCATTCTCGTCATCGGTGGCGGCTACGTCGGGATGTACACAGCGCTGCGTCTCCAGCGGAAGCTGAAGCAGAGACTCAGAAGCGGTGAGGCCGAGATCGTGGTCGTCACCCCCGAGCCCTATATGACGTATCAGCCGTTCCTGCCCGAAGCGGCCGCCGGCTCGATCTCACCGCGCCATGTCGTCGTCCCGCTCCGCCGCGTCCTCGCGCACTGCAGGATCGTGATCGGTGAGGCGCAGTCCGTCGACCACGCCAAGCGCACGGCCACCGTCACCACCCTCGCCACCGGGGAGGACGGCACCGGCGCGGTCGAGATCCCGTACGACGAACTCGTCCTCGCCCCCGGCTCCGTCTCGCGCACCCTCCCGGTCCCCGGCCTCGCCGACCACGGCATCGGCTTCAAGACCGTCGAAGAGGCCATCGGCCTGCGCAACCACGTCATCGAGCAGATGGACATCGCCTCCGCCACCCGCGACCCCGCCATCCGCGACGCCGCGCTGACCTTCGTCGTAGTCGGCGGTGGATACGCGGGCGTCGAGGCCCTCGCCGAGCTGGAGGACATGGCCCGCTACACCTCGCGGTACTACCACAACATCAAGGCCGAGGACCTGAAATGGATCCTCGTCGAGGCGTCCGGCCGGATCCTCCCCGAGGTCGGCGAGACGATGGGCACCTACGCGATCCGTGAGCTGCGCGGCCGCAACATCGACGTACGACTCGACACCCGGCTGGAGTCCTGCGAGGGCCGGATCGCCGTCCTGAGCGACGGTTCCCGGTTCCCGACCCGCACCCTCGTGTGGACCGCGGGCGTCAAACCCGCGCCGGTCCTCGCCGCGACCGATCTGCCGACCGACGAACGCGGCAGGCTCAGGTGCACGGCGGAGCTTGCCGTCGAGGGCGTCGAGCACGCCTGGGCCGCCGGGGACGCCGCCGCCGTGCCCGACCTGACCTCCGATGAAGCCGGCAGGAAGACCGCGCCCAACGCCCAGCACGCGGTGCGCCAGGCCAAGGTCCTCGCCGGGAACATCCTCGCGTCGATCGCCGGGGAACCCCTGAAGGAGTACCGGCACAGCTACGCGGGCTCCGTCGCCTCGCTCGGCCTCCACAAGGGCGTCGCCCATGTCTACGGCCGTAAGCTCAAGGGCTGTCCGGCCTGGCTGATGCACCGTACGTACCACCTCAGCCGTGTCCCGACGTTCAACCGGAAGGCCCGAGTCCTTGCCGAATGGACCCTCGCCGGGCTCTTCAAACGCGAGATCGTCTCCCTCGGCTCGCTGGAGCACCCGCGCGCCGAGTTCGCGCTCGCCGCGGGCGGCGGACGCCCCGGACCGAATGGCCCGCCGGGCCGGGACACCCCGCCGCGTCCCGGCAACTCGCCGGGACCGGACACCGGCTCCGGGCCCGACGGCCCGGCGGGGAACGGCGGCTGACGGACCGTCGACCCGCCCGTGCACCGACCCGGGGCCGACCGTACCGACGACTGTCCGTACGGTCCGCCACACTGGACGTGTGACCATAGGTGGGCCCACATCTGCACAGAGTGACCCGGCCGGCAGTGACCGACAGTGAGCAGCCCGCGAGAGCGGACCAGACCGATACACGAGGCCAGAAATTCCGTGAACTTCACGCGCTGGAGCGCCCGCCTACCTGGAACGCAGCGCCGCGCCGCCGCACGGGACGACCGCAGTTCCGTGCCTTCGGCACGCGCCGAGTACGCACAGCCCGAGACCGGTCCCCGCCCGCCGGACGGCGACCCGGGCGGCGACCCGCGGGGCGGTACGGATCACGATCCGCTGGACGACTCGCGCGATGCGGCGCCCCGGCCGGACGGCCCCGCGCTGGAGGACCTCTCCGCCCGGGACATCCTCGGCCGGCTGCCCGCCCTGGTGGCCCTGGTGTACGGCCCCGACCACCGGATCGCGTACGTCAACGACGCCTACGCCGCCGCCTTCGGACCCCGCCCGGCCGGCGCCACCGCCGCCGAGGCCATGCCCGAGCTCGACGAGCTGAGCCTGCTGCCCCTCATGGATCAGGTCCTGCGCAGCGGCACCCCGCGCACGGTCAAGTCCCGCAAGGCCCGCAGCGGCAATTCGTACACCGTGACCTGCACCCCGGTGCACCGGGACAGGGACGACGAGAGCGAAGCCGACGACGGCAACCCGCCGAACAAGAACGACAAGGACGACAAGAACGACAAGGGCAGTAAGAACGAAAAGAGCAACAAGGGCAGCAGGGGCTCCAGGAACAGCAGGGACAGAGGAGGCGAGAGCGGCGTCCTCGTCTACGCCGCCGATGTCACCGACCACGCCGAAGCCGCCGAACGGCTCCGCGCCAGCGAGCGCCGCCACCGCGAAACGGCCGTCACCCTCCAGCGTTCGCTGCTCCCGCAGGAGCTGGAGCAGCCCGACGACCTCCGGATCGCCGCCACCTACCAGCCCGGCGGCACGGATGCCGCGGTCGGCGGCGACTGGTACGACGTCATCACCCTCGGCGCGGGCCGCACCGCCCTGGTCATCGGGGACGTGATGGGCCGCGGGGTGCGGGCCGCCGCCGTCATGGGCCAGCTCCGCACGGCCGTACGCGCCTACGCCCGGCTCGACCTCCCGCCGCACGAGGTGCTCCAGCTGCTGGACGGCCTCGCCGCCGAGATCGACGCCAGCCAGATCGCCACCTGCGCCTACGCGGTCCACGACCCCAACGAGGGCCGGCTCGTCTACGCCTCCGCAGGCCACCTCCCGATCCTGGTGTGCCACGAGGACGGCACGGTCCACCGCGCCGAGGACCCGACCGGCCCGCCGCTCGGCACCGGCGGCTGGATCCACACCTCGGGCACGATCGCACTGCCGCCCGGCTCCACCGCCGTCCTCTATACGGACGGCCTGGTGGAACGCCGGAGCGAGGACATCGACGAGGGCGTCGCCGCGCTGGAACGCGCCCTCTCGGGGGCCAAGGGCTCACCGCAGGTGGTCTGCGACCGGCTGATCCGCTCCCTCGGCGTCACCGCGGAACACGACGACGACGTGGCGGTGCTGGTGGTCCAGCACCCGGCCCGCACGGGGGCGAGCGCGGAGCTGTTCCACAACGCCTCGCTCGATCTGCTCGGCGGCATCGAGGCGGCACCGCGCGCCCGCGCCTTCGCGACCGGGGTCCTCACCTCGTGGCGGTTCCCGGTCGAGCTCTGCGACCTGGGCGTACTGGCCGCCGGCGAGCTCGTCGCGAACTCCCTCAAGCACGGCACCCCGCCGATGCGGCTGGGGCTGCGGCGCACCGACCGGCGCCTGATCATCGAGGTGACCGACGGCGACGACCACCTGCCGCGCCGACGCCGGGCCGACCCGGCGGACGAAGCGGGCCGCGGCATCTCGATCGTCGCGACGATCGCCTCGTCCTGGGGCAGCCGGCGCACACCGGGCGGCGGCAAGGCGGTCTGGTGCGAATTCGCCCTGCCGCACTGAGGGCCCTGCCGGTGACAGGGCCCGGCCGCTCAGCGGGCGGAGGCAGGCGCGGAGGCGGCGGGAGCGGAGCCGGACCCGGCGTCCGGCAGTGACACGGCCACCACCGTGGACGGCACGGTCTCCAGCGAGGGCTGGTCCTGTACGGGGGTGAGCCGCCGGCCGAGCCGCAGCGCCAGCACCGTGATACCCAGCGAGAACAGCACGAACGTCACGATGTACGGCCCGTGCAGCGTCGCCCCCATCGGCCCGCCCACGGCCGGACCGACCGCCAGCGCGAGCTGCTTGCACAGGGCGAACGCCGAGTTGTACTGCCCGACCATCGACTCCGGCGCCAGATCGGCCACCAGCGGGGCCACGGTCGGCGACAGCATCGACTCACCGAGCCCGAACAGCGCGTACGTGGAGATCATCGCGGCCGTCGCCATGGTCTGGCTGCCGTGCCCGAGACCCGCGTAACCCGCCACGATCCAGGCGAACGCCCAGATCAGACCCACCGAGGCGATGACCCGGCTGCGCCTGCGGCGCTCGACGAGCCGCAGCACGACGAACTGTGCGACGACGATGACGGCGGTGTTGGCGGCCAGCGCGATCCCGAGCGTCGAGGGCTGCATCCCGGCGGCCTCGGTGCCGTAGGCCGCGAGCCCGGACTCGAACTGTCCGTAGCAGGCGAAGAACAGCACGAAGCCCAGCACGCACAGCTGCACCATGGCCCGGTGCGAGAGCAGCGCCCGCATCCCGCCAGGAGCCTTGACCCCATCGGTCGGCCTGGCGTCCGCGATGGCGGGCGTACGCGACAGCCGCACCGTGCAGGCGATGACACCGAGCACGACGAACATCGCGGCCTCGATGAGGAACAGCAGGGTGAAGCTCTCCGGCCGGCTCGTGTCGACGATCTGCCCGCCGACCAGCCCGCCGACGCCGAGCCCGAGGTTCTGCAGGAAGAACTGCATGGCGAAGGCACGGGTACGGGTGGCGGTGCTGGAGCACCACACGAGCATCGTCGCGAGCGCCGGCTGCATGACCGCCGTACCCGCGCCGAGCACCGCGGCCGACAGCACGGACGCCGTCACGCCCGACGAAAGACCGAGGGCGATCGCGCCCAGGGTGGCGATGGCCGAGGCGGCGACGAGCACGGGCAGCGGCCCGCGCCGGTCGATCGCACGGCCGGTGAACGGCAGAACGGCCAGCGCCGCCATGGCGAAGACCGCGAGCACGACTCCCGCGGTGCCAGCACCAAGATCACGTACCTGTGCCACATAGACGTACAGATACGGAACGGTGAACCCCAGCCCGAACGCGCTCAGCGCGCTCCCCAGCTGGATCCGCCGCAGTGCTGCACCCATCTCCCTGGTCACACTCACCTACCTCAAGGTCTCGAAGCGACATGCCGAGCCATCCGAACGACTCGAACCCGAAGACTTTAGCACTAAAGTTAGAACCTCAACAATACAGCCCGAAGGACTTCGACGGCTTTGGAGGGCGTGCCATACTGCCCGCCATGCCTGACACCACCGAGCAGCCCGGACCGCAGGAGCCGAGCCTCGACGAGCAGATCGCCGCCTATCAGCGCGAGTTCCGCGACCTGGACCCCCAGGTCGAGCAGGTCGTCTCGGCCCTGGGCCGACTGAACCGCCGGATGAACGTGGCGTACGGACGCCAGCTCGCCGCCCTCGGCATCAGCAACGCCGAGTGGGAGGTCCTCAAGACCCTGGTCCTGGCCGGCGCCCCGTACCGCCTGGGCCCGGGAGAGCTGGCCAAGCGCCTGGGCCTCACCCCGGCGGCGATGACCCACCGCATCGACCGCATGGCGGGCGAGGGCCTGGTCACCCGCGACCGGGACGAGAACAACCGGGTGCGCGTGATCGTCGAACTGACCGACGAGGGCCGTACGAAGTGGCTGGAGGCCATGCGGATGGCCGCCGACTTCGAGGAGGACCTGCTCCAGGACCTCACGGGCGACGAGCGTGGCGGCCTCGGCGACATGCTGATCCGGCTCCTGCGCCGCGTGGAGCACGCCCAGCCGGACGCCGGCGGCCGCCTCACCGACCTGGGCTGAACCCGTGTCCGACACGTGGGAAAAGGGCTTGACCTGGCGGGGTTGACACACTCCTCGCCGATCCGTAAGGTTCTTCGAGTTGTCACGGAGCCGGAACGGTTCTGCGACAACCGATCCTGCCGCGAATGCGGCAACCAAACTCAGCACGATCTCCCACTCGGGACAATTTCGGCATGCCGAAATTGATTTCGAAGACCCGATTATGAGTCGCCGGGAAAATCCGCTAGAGTTCGGACGTCGGAACGGCCCAACAGCCGGGAAGGCAAACCCCGCTGACTGGGAATCAGGCCCGAAAGGATCTGATAGAGTCGGACTCGCCGGAAAGGGAAACGCGAAAGCGAAGAACTGGAAAGCGAAAAGCAGGATCCCGCTTCGGCCGGGAATCGGACACGAAAGAGTCTGATAGAGTC
>NZ_JBEYFB010000029.1:0-111988 GCF_040634135.1 Streptomyces sp. NPDC007164 | reverse complement strand
GAGGAGTGTTGGTGGCGGGCTCGCTGACGGGCTTCAAGGACCTCGGGCGGGCTGATCTTGTTGCCCTTCCTCGGCGGAGTGACGGCCCGGCCGGGCTGATCGCGGCGGAGCCCGAGATAGCCGTCGTCCAGCAGAACCTCGACATCGCGAAAGTGCTGGAAGCAGATACCGATGCCTTCGTTGCGCGCGGCGGTCGCATCATGCATCCGACCAGGCCGCAGAGCATCGGTCCATAAGGTGCGGCCCTGTTGGTCGGCGATGACGGTGGCCTTCATCATGTTCAGTTTCCTCTTGCCGGAGACGAACGCTCGTCGTCCGCCGCGGCCGGCGGACCTGGATCTCGGTGGCGTCCAGACGCAGCTCGACGCCCTCGGCCTGGGCATAGGCGAAGACATCAGTCAGTGTCCGAAGACGCAGGCCAGGGCGGTCGGGAACCGCGCACCCCCGCTGGGCAAGGAGGGTGCGTATCTCCCCGATCGCGCGGGTGATGGTGGAGCGGTCCACACCGTAGAGCAGTCCGAGGACAGCGTGCGGCAGATCGTGCCGCAGATGAATGAGGGTCGCCGTCAACCGGTCGATGAACACCAGCTGATGCCGGGCGCCCGCACCAGCTGCCCGCCGCCGCCCGCACCAGCTGCCCGCCGCCGCCGGGACCCGCCACGTGCCGCGTGACGGCGGCCTTCGACACCGGCCAGCCATGGTTCGGCCAACTCCTGGACCAGGCCGGCGAGATGACGCCGAGAGATCCCCGTGAACACTCGACGCGAGAGAACCGACCGCTTGACCATGATCGCCACACCCGGATCACGCCACCAGTCAGCAACGACGCCTCACCCGCTATCGCGCACCAACTCGTTAGACGCCGGCCCAATATCCTGCGCGAAGTACGGGCTGGAGGCTCCGGTCGACGGCGGAGGCCCAACACTAATGATCACCGGAGTCACCAGGGAGCCCGCAGCATGACCGACACCACGGAGGCCCTCAACGGGTCGGCTGCAGTCGACAATGCAGCACGAAGTGTCACGCGCCCGTTCTACGTATACGCCGTGCTCGCCAACTCGCTGTTCCAACGTGGCGTATTCGTCCTCTTCCTTCAGCAGCGAGGCTTCTCCGCCGGGCAAGTGGCCCTCCTTCAGACACTGCTCTACCTGGTCAGCGGACTTGCGGAGTTGCCGACGGGAGTCATCGCCGACCGAATCGGCAGGCGTGCCAGCATCGTTATCGGCCAGGTGCTGATAGCTGGATGCCTGCTCGGTCAGGTGACGTCCTCCAACTACTGGGTGTTCCTGCGCTGTTCATCGGCCAGGGCGTGGGCATGGCATGTGTGTCCGGTTCGGACACCGCCCTGCTGTACGACCTGCTCGTGCGTCGTGGTGCAACGGCCGGCTACGTCAAGATCAAGTCCCGGTTCACCATGCTCGGGACGGTCACCTCGGGAGCCGCCATCGTCCTCGGCGGCCAACTGCAGCAGATTTCCTGGGGAGTCGTCTACGTCGGATCGGCGGCGTGCCTCGTCCTGGCCGTGGTGGTGCTGATGTCACGGGTGCCCGAGATCCGCGGCGCGGACGCGGTGGACGAGCAGGACGGGGCCGAGGAGGCGCGCGGCGACGGCACAGCATGGCGGGCGATGCTCCGGGTCGCCACGCCGGCGCTCGTGACGCTAGTCGTGGTGTCCGGATTGATGCATGCGACTTTGACGCCGTACATCATCTTTACGCAGAAGACCCTCTCCGATCAGGGAGCGGGCACCGCATTGGTCAGCGTGGTCATATCGGCGGGATTCTTCGTCGGCGGACTCACTCCCTTGCTGTCGGACCGCGCGGACCGGCGCATCGGGTATCGGGTCATAGTCCCGGTGTCTCTCCTGACGCTCGCCGCGGCACTTGGCCTGAGCGGCCTGGGCCTTGTCTGGGTCACCATCGCCGCGTTCCTGGCCCTGGTCGGGATTCCCGAGATCACCGCCGTGACCGTGGACAACGTGTTCAACGAGGCCGTGCCGTCGCGCCACCGGGCGAGCCTGCTGTCGATGATCGCATTCGTGGAGTCGACGCTCATCGGCATCGGCTATCTCGTCCTCGGCGCGCTCATGGACGGGCTGGGCTCCAGTGTGGGCATGGCCACCTACGCCGCGGTCCCCCCCCCGCTGGCATGTCTCCTGTGGCTCCCGGTGCTCTTCCGAGGGGCATGGCCCACCGAGATCGAGAAGCCCGCCGACCAAAAGGCATCCTGAAACAGACCATCTTGAGCAACGCCCCTGCACGATGGCAGGGGCGTTGCTCGTTGACATGCCGCTCCCAGTCGGCGACGGAGCCGTCATCGCGACGATCAGCGCGAAACGAGGTGGGAAGAATCGTGCCACTGCGGTGGTGAACCGTCGGCGAGAGGCCGCGGCCCTCACCAACACAGGTAGCGTCCTGGTCAGGAATCTTCACCTGGTAAGTCAGTCGGTCCCGCCGATGGCGCTGCGGGCCGCGAGGCGGAAGTCCTTGACCGTTTGGTAGAGGATTCGTTCTCGTTCGGCGGCGAGGGCGGTGTCCTCGGCTTTGTGGGTGGTGTCTCCGGCGCGGGCGTTCTCGGTCATCCGCCGCATGATGTGCGAGAGATCGCTGGAGGCGTGGGCGACTCGCTCAGTGACTGTCGCGAGCGAGGCAGGCCCTTCGAGGATGACAACTTCGGTGGCGCGGTGGACCTCGCGAGCCAAGGAGATGAACCGGCCCGTCCTCTCATCGATGTCGGGCAGGTCGGGACTGTCTGAACGCAGCGCGTCGAGTACGGCATCCATGGCGATGTCGCGGTCGTGGAGAGCACTGAGGTAGCCGGCGTATGCGTCGCGGCGGTGCTGGCGGCTCCAATGAGCGTGTTGGGACCGTTCCTGTGCACGGCCGTTCACGACCGCGGCCCCGAGGGTGGTGGCGGCGCCGACGGCAGCACCCAACAGTGCGGCGAGTCCTGAGTCCATGGCGCCCATTCTGTCGTTCTCATCGTGCATCCATTTCGCCGGGGTGAGCCGGGGACCCGTCCATGCGAGAAGCAGCTGTCCGAACAGACAGCATGGCGGCCCGCGGGATGGCCGCTTCTCGATGACCAGGCGGATGATGGCTTCCTCAATGACGGGCGGCGGTCCGTTGTGCTCCAGCCTGGTCGCGCGACGGGTCAGTGGCGGTGACGTCGTGCTCGGCCCCTCGGACGGCGGCGTCACCGAAGACGAACTCGCCACCGTGCTTGGCCGGTCGGACGGCCTTCGGACCCTGGACTCACGCCAGTGTCGGCCACCACATGGTCCAGTCCGAGCACGACCGGCTCAAGACGTCACCAACTCTGCGAAGACCTCCGGGGGCACATCGTCGCCCAGGACCACCTGCACTCCGGGACTTTGGCGTGCGCCTCCGCGGCCAAGAAGGAACCGAACCCCGGAGGCCGCATGAACAGGCGACTTGGGTGAGGCCACATCCGACCCGGTCGGACGGGTGATCGGGCGGCAGCGCCAAGGTGTCGGTGGTATCTCGGGGCCTGTCGGCCGGATGTCGGTGGGGCCTGGCACCTTTCGAGAGGTCCGGCCGGGTGCCCATCCGGCCGTGGGTTCGGGATCCAAGGAGCGCATATGACGATCACTGTCCGACCGGCAAGCACCATGATGTTCACCGGAGATTCGATCACCGACAGCCAACGGCTGGAGAGCGAGGACGGTCTCGGTTTCGGCTACCCGTTGCGCGTCGCGGGCGAGTGGGGATTCCGGCATCCGGATCGCCCGGTGACCTGGCTGAACACTGGGATCGGCGGCAACAAGGTGATGGACCTCGAAGCCCGCTGGCAGACAGACGTACTCGACGCGCACCCGGACGTGGTGTCGATCCTCGTCGGGGTCAACGACATGGGCTGGCACACACTGGACCCGAAGGGGTACGTGATCCCCGTGGAGGAATTCGAGGCGGGCTACGACCGTCTCCTCGCGCCCCTGGCCGAGGCGGGCGCGGAATTGATCCTCATCGAGCCGTTCCTCCTGCCGATCCACGACGTCGTCGAGGCCGGTGTCGGTGCCATGCGCATCGGAGTGAAGGAGCGAAAGGAATGGCGTACCGATCTGGACCCGAAGATCCAGGCTGTGCACAAACTCGCCCGCAAATACGGCGCGCATCTGCTCGCAGCCGACGACATGTTCGCCGACCTCGCGGCGATGACCGGACCGGAGTACTGGGCCGCGGACGGCGTACACCCGACGCCGGCCGGCCACGCCGCACTCGCGGCGGCCTGGCTGCGCCTGGTCAGGTGAACTGCCTCGCGACCACTCGCGAACTCGCGGTGTTCACGGCCCGTCCTGTCGGGCAGCCGCAGTTCAGCGCCGTCGCGGCCGGAGCCGAACCGCACTCCGCGTTACCCAGATGCATACCCTCGCCCAGCCGGCGAGCAGCCCCATAGCATCCCCTGTCATGGCTACAGTGATCTTGACCGTCGGGCTGGCGTTCATCGGCTACCTGGCGACTTACCTGAACGGTCTGCGCCTTGCGCAGAGGCAGGCCCGACTCGCGCGCGTCAACCAGCAACTGAGCGACTTCTACGGGCCGTTGTTCGCCCTCATGGAAGCCAACAGCCGAACCTACGACACCTTCTCCGAGAGGTACGCCCGCCCAGACGGTCGTGACCCGTTCCAACACGACACACCACCCACCGATCAAGAACTCGCGCAGTGGCGCACCTGGGCCACCGCCGTCTTCATCCCCAACATCAGGACAATGCGAGACGTGGTGGTGACAAGGGCCGACCTTCTCATCGAGGAGGAGATGCCCCAGGCCCTTCTCCAGCTCTGCGCCCATGTCGCGGGCTACGAGATCACGGCTGCGCGCTGGGCCCAAGGCAACTACGAAGAGCACCTGTCGCTCACACCCTTCCCGGGTCGGGACCTCAAGGAGTACACCTGCGACAGGTTCACACGGCTCAAGAGCGAGCAGGCGCAACTGCTGGGACACAGTCGTACCGTCGGCAGAAACCGATGGACGTACCTCGTCGGGCGATGAGACGAAACTGCCGTACCCGGATCCAGAGCGGGCGGGCGGCATTGCGTGCCGCTTCGGACAACGCACCACCACCCCGCTGTCCGATCAGACGCTGCCGGTCTCGGCAGCGAGTTCCTTGGTCATGAAGACGCGGCCGGCACCCGGTGGATCGCAGCGCACCTCTCCCAGGAGCTTCCACCCTTGTTTCCGATAGAAGCCGGGAGCCTGGAAAGTGATCGTGTAGAGCACGGCCGCGCGGCAGCCGCGGGCGCGAGCCTCCTTCTCGGCCTGCCGAAGGATCTCCCTACCCAGTCCGCTGCCACGAAGCCTGGGAGGCAGGAAGAAGAGGTCGACGAAGAACAGGCCGAGCGAGGTGCGCCCGGTCAGTCCGCCGATCGCTTGATGTGTCTCGGGATCACGGATCAGAACGGCGAGCGGTCTGCGGTCGTCGATTCCCGTCCTCTCGATGTTGAACCGGTCCAGCGAGTCGGAGATCACCGCGATGTCCGCGGATATCGGGGAATCGGTGACAACGAGCTCTGTCCGGGGCTCGGGGCACGGCGGCACACTGACGGGTGGTTCGGATGCGGGCATGGTTCCTCCAGCGCGTGAGCGGAGGCGGTGCGCCTCCGGCCCGAGGGCTCCCTGGGCATCTGGTGACGCTAAGGCGTGGACGCTTCGACGGGCGTCGAACCGAGGTCGGCGACAATTGGGGGCATGGGTACTCAGCGCGCAGGTCAGGACGTGGGCGTCGACCTGGCGGCCGTGGCCGGGCTGCTGGCCGACGGGACCAGGGCAGCCTTCTGCCTGGCGCTGCTCGATGGCCGAGCATGGACCGCGAACGAGCTGGCACGTCACGCCGGGGTCGCGCCCTCGACCGCGACATCGCACCTGAATCTGCTCGTCGGCGGCCGACTCCTCGCCGAGGAGCGGCACGGACGCCACCGCTACGTGCGAGTGGCCGACCACCGGGTGGTCGAGCTGATCGAGGCCCTGGCCGCACTGGCCCCGCAGCAGACCGCCCGACCGCGTTCGCTGTCGGCCTCCGGCCGTCAGCAGGCACTGGCCCGTGCGCGACTGTGTTACGACCATCTCGCCGGAACCGTCGCGCTGGCGATCACCGACGCGATGGTCGGGCGCGGCCTGCTGGAGTGGGGCTCCGAGCCCGGGCTGACCAGCGGGGGAGTGTCCTGGCTGGCCGAGGTCGGCATCACGGTGCCGAGCGGCTCACGCCGCCCGCTGGTGCGTGCGTGCCTGGACTGGACCGAGCGTCGCCCCCACCTGGCGGGCGCGGTAGGCGCCGCGCTGTGCAGCCACGCCCTCACCCTCGGCTGGGTTACGCGGATCGGAACGACCCGCGCGCTCGCCGTGACCACCACCGGCCGCCGGGCATGGAACGACCACTTGGGCCTGCCACCGGATGATCTCTGATCCTCGGCAGCCGCCGGAATCGCACCACGTGACCCCAGCACCGTGTGATTCGAATCCCGCGCCGGATGGTTCGAGCCGGCGCATGCGCGATCTGCGCGATGAAAAGGGGATGTGGGGCGAACCTGGCCCGCGCTTGTATGAGCGACATGGTGTCTGCTGAGCGCGTGCTTGCCTTTGCGGCGATGTCGTTCCTGCTGATTGTGATCCCCGGGCCCAGTGTGCTGCTCGTGATCGGGCGGGCGCTGGCGCAGGGGCGCAGGGCTGCGCTGACCACGGTGGTGGGGAATACGCTGGGTGCCTATGCGCTCGTCGTGGCTGTGGCCCTCGGGGCCGGGGCGATCGTGGAACGCTCCGTACTCGTCTTCACGGTGTTGAAGCTGGCCGGCGCCGCCTACCTGGTGTATCTGGTTGCCAGAGCGTGGCGGCACCGGGGTTCGTTACAGGCCGCGATCACTGGCGAAGAGGCCGCACAGGGTGGTTTGCGCACGTTGTGGGAGGGGTTCGCCGTCGGTGTGTCCAACCCCAAGACCATTGTGTTCTTCGCCGCCGTGCTGCCTCAGTTCGTAGACCGCTCCCAAGGGCACGTTGTGGTTCAGATGTTGCTGCTCGGCCTGGTTTTCGACATCATCGCGGTGGCCTCCGACAGCGTGTGGGCGCTGGTCGCGGCAACCGGACGGAACTGGTTCGCCCGCTCACCTCAGCGGCTCTCTCTGGTCGGAGGAATCGGCGGGCTCACGATGATCGGCCTGGGTGTCACCGTCGCCGCGACAGGACGCAAGGACTGAGGTCGGTCGTCATCCTCGTCGAGGCGGGCACACCGACCCGAGTCGGTAGCCATCCGCACCGCCCTCGGCACTCTGCTTTGGCCGCGGACTCAAGCAGGACCTGTCGCGTGTACAGAGATTGTCGCCACGGACGAAGTGGGGACCGTGACCGTCGTCGACGCGCCCTCGGCCTCGCCGCGGTGACGGCTGCGGCGATCCTCGCGGTACCTCTCAGGGCTGTGCTGTCGGCGGCGGCACCGGCATCACCGAGCGGACACCTTGCCCGATGAACTGCCGAGACGGCCGTGACGGCCGTGGTGGCCGTGACGGAGTGTCGTGACACGGTCGTGCTCGAAGTGGCAGTGATGCGCCGACATGTGCCACACACACTGGTCTCTGTTTGGTCCGTTGCTAACGGGGTGTGGTCGAGTTGACCCATTCGTCGACGGTGGCGACGTCCGCCCACTGCGGGAACAGCTTCTCGGTGAGGAACCGGTGCACCTCCGAGTCGGTGTCCAGACAGGCGTCGGCGAGGACGGTGAGGTCGAAGTCCAGGTCGTTGGCCTGGCACAAGGTGTGCAGCACGACAGCGCTGGTGGCGATGCCGGTGAGGACGAGGCTGTCGATGCCGTGCGCCCTGAGTACGACGTCGAGGTCGCTGCCCGAGAAAGCGCTCGCTCGCCTCTTGGTGACGACCACCTCACCCGGCCGGGGCGCGACATCCGGATGGATCTCGGTGCCGCCGTCGCCCTCGACGTGGAGTCCGGCTCGTGCGACGGCGGTGAGAGCCCTGTTGCGCGGGCTGACTTCAGGAAAGCCGGGTCGCAACGCGATGACTACGTAGATGACAGGGATGTTCGCAGCCCGGGCACCGTCGATTGCCCTGCGCAGGCGAGGCAGGTACCCCGAGCCGTCGTCGACAATGTCCACGACGGCTCGCTGGACATCCATCACAAGAAGGGCGCTGCTCATTCGATCTCCAGGAACGATATCGGTTCGGCACTGAAGCGGGACGGGTTGTCCATGTTCGGGAAGTGCGCGGCCGCGTGCACCGTGGCAGTGTGCCCGCCGGGAGGCGCGACGCGCCAGGCGGACTGCCAGGGCGAGTTGGGCCGATATCTCCGGGGCTTCGCTGATCGTGCACACGGGAGCGGCGGTGCCGGGCACGTTTCCAGGCGGCTGTGCTCCGATGGCCGGCTGCGATCGAGTCCGCGCCTGGCAGCGGCATCGATCATGTCGTCCTGGCGAACGAGGAAGTTTCGCCCGGGCGGGACGCCTGAGCGCCGGACGGACGAACCTGTTCGCGTGTGCCGTTGCCCTGCTCCGCCTCCGGCTGGTGCGGGCGAGGGCGGATCGAGGGTGTCGCCTGCCCGGCGCGGACGCGGTCGGAAGCGGCGCAGGAAAGGCCGCGCGCGGCGCACGGTCGCGGTGCTCACGGACCCATCCGGATCCGGTGAGCGCACGCCGACCCGGGTGCGGCTCCCGCCCGGCCATGGCAGCTGGGAGGCGTACTGCGATGTGCAGTTCGGCACCCGCCTCGTGCAGACGGACCGGCTGGCGGCCCACCAGGCCGTCAGGGGGATCTCCGCGCCGGTCGGGCCCTGCCGGCCACCGATCTGTCGAGGCATGCTCCACGAACGGCCCGGAGGCCGAAGCTCTGCGACGACCACGTGTCCACGACCGCAGGCGACTGCGTGCGCCGCAGCCACTTCGGTCCGGCCGCAGACACGGTGGCCGGGACGTGGGGCCGGCCGCGACGACCGAGGGCATCGCTTGCGCCACGGCGGCGTCGTCTCCCAGCCGCCATCGCGGCGGCAGCCTCGCTGACGGCGCGGCACGGGCCGACCTTCAGCACTCAACCCCGTGCCCCGCCCCATCGACGCAACGCCGCGCAGTCAGGCTGTGAACTCCTTTGCTGCTTCCGTCACTTGAAAAAAGTTCTGCCGACATCGATCCGTTTTCGCAGCTCACCGAAGCGCAGATAGGTCTGGACCACTAATGAATCGGAAAACTATTTACCGAGCGCGCGTTCTCGTGGCTCAATATGTCATGTTCGCGTCATGCAGACGCGCGTAGATCCCTCTGCGGGAAGCGCACGGCCGACTCCTCCTGACCGGATGCACGCCGACCTTTCTGTTTGCCGCGCCGTGCCGCACCCGCGTCGGCGCGCTGAGATCCACCGCACCGAACGACCACTCGGAACCACTGAATCTCACCCCCCACCAAGCAGGAGGAAACCTTGTTCCCCAGGAACCCTTCCCCCAAGTCCGCACAGCAAAGACTCACCGTGGCCGGCGTCCTCGTCACGAGCGCCGCACTGACCCTCAGTCTGATGTCGGGCACCGCCTCCGCGGCGCCGCTGCCGTCGGACAGCGCCGTGCCCCAGGGCAAGGGCTACATGGGCGTGGGCTACGTCCAGGACAGCAAAGACTTCAAGCCGGACACCCGGCAGCTCAACCTCGACACGACACCGGATGCGAACCTCCTGGCGAACCCCGTGGGGGTGGACATCTCCAGCTGGCAGGGCAGCATCAACTGGGGCTCCGTCCGCGGCGCGGGCATCGAGTTCGCCTGGATGAAGGCGACCGAGGGCACCTCGTACAAGGACCCCACGTTCAGCGCCAACTACCTCGGCGCCTACAACGCCGGCGTGATCCGGGGCGCGTACCACTTCGCGCGGCCCGATGTGTCCGGGGGTGCGGCACAGGCGAACTTCTTCGCGAGCAACGGTGGCGCCTGGTCCCGCGACAATCTGACGCTCCCCGGCGTGCTGGACATCGAGGGCACCTGCTACGGCAAGACGCCCGCGGCCATGCAGTCCTGGATCCTCGACTTCTACAACACGTACAAGGCCCGCACCGGCCGTGACGTCGTGATCTACACCAGCGCGAGCTGGTGGAACTCCTGCACCGGTGGCTGGACGGGCATGTCCGCCAGGAGTCCGCTGTGGGTGGCCCACTGGACCTCCGCAGGCAGCCCCAGCATCCCGCAGGGCTTCCCGTTCTGGACCGTCTGGCAGTACACGTCCACCGGCTCGGTGAGCGGTGTCTCGGGGAACGTCGACCGCGACCGCTTCAGCGGTGACCGTTCCCGCCTGCTGGCTCTGGCCAACAACACTCCGTGACGGCGGGCCCGAGCGCGCGGTGATCACCTCCAAGGACCGGTGAGCCCGGCGTGCTCGGCACCGTGGGCCGGAGCAGACCGACCGACTGGTCTGCTCCGGCCCGGATCGCCCGGCCGACGGTCCGGCCGACGGTCCGGCCGGGCACAACGACAGTTCGCGAAGGAGAAAGTCATGGGCTCCACACCACAGCCCCTCAGCAGGCGCGGCGCTCTGCTCGCCGGAACAGCGGCCCTGGCCGGCGGGATGGGGCTGGCGGGCCGTACGGACGCGGCCGTGCGCATTCCCGAAAGGGCACGCACCCACTTGGCCGTTCTGACCCCGGAGCAGCGCGCCGGACAGTGTGTCATCCACTCCTACCCGGGACTCACGCCGCCGGCCCGGCTGATGGACGCCATCAGGGAGGGCCGTACGGCCGGGGTGATCTTCTTCGGGGAGAACATCGAGAGCCTGAGCCAGATCGAGGGCGTCATCCAGGAGATGAACGAGGCGAACGCCTCCGCCCCCGTGAAGGCCCCATTGCTCCTGATGACCGACCAGGAGGGCGGCATGGTGCGCCGCCTGCCCGGCGAGCCCGTACTGTCCGCGAAGGACGTGGGTAGCTCCACGGACCCGGAGGGACAGGCGGAGTTCACCGGCAGCGGTGCGGGCATGAACCTCGCCGGCGTCGGCATGAACGTCAACCTGGCGCCGGTGCTGGACGTGTACCGCAGGGCCGGCGACTTCACCGACCAGTACGAAAGGTCGTACAGCAAGGACCAGGAGGCGGTCGGCACATGCGGCTCGGCCTTCATCACCGCGCAGCAGGACGCCGGAGTGGCGGCCACCGCCAAGCACTTCCCCGGCCTCGGCCCCGCTTCCGCGAACCAGAACACCGACCTGGGACCCGTCACCCTCACCACGTCCGTGTCCACGCTGCGCAGCGTCGACGAAGTGCCGTACCGGGCGGCGATCTCGGCCGGGACCAAGCTGGTCATGCTTTCCTGGGCGGTCTACCGCGCGCTGGACGCCGACCGGCCCGCCGGTCTGTCCCCGACCGTGGTCGGCGAGCTACGCAACCGGCTCGGCTTCCCGGGCGTGACGGTCACCGACGCCCTGGAGGCCGGGGCGCTTCGGGCCTACGGCAGTACGGCGGAGCGGGCGGTGCTGGCCGCCGCAGCCGGCATGGACCTGATCCTGTGCTCGGCCCGCGACGCCGCTCAGGGGGAGGAGGCGGTGACCGCACTGAGCGAGGCCCTGGCGGCCGGCACGCTCGACGGGACCGCCTTTGACGCGGGCGCCGAGCGTGTCAACGTCCTTCGCGGCAGCCTTTCCTGACCGGAATCACACCCTTGCCGGTCCGGGCCCCCGGCGACTGGCACGAGCAGTGCCGCGCGCTCGACGTACGAGGTTGCGCTCCGTAACCGGCCTGCTCCGCGTCGAAGCGCCTCGCCGCCCGGCGGTGCTTCCTCGCGTTGCCGGAGGCGGGAGCGGACCACTCTGGTGATCCACTACTCACAGGCCCTAACGTTGGTCCATGCTCAAGATGCCGTCGCGGGTCGAACTACGCCCGCTCACCCTCGCCGACCAGGACGAGTTCTGCACGCTCGTGCGGGCCAGCGCCCAGCTGCACCTGCCATGGATGCGACTGCCCGCGACCGCAGAAGAGTTCCAGGCATGGATGCGTCGCTTCGACGACGGCAGCAACCTGGGCTTTCTGGTCCGTGTCCGGGAGTCCGGCGCAGCCGCCGGCATGGTCAACATCAATTCGATCATCCGGGGGCGCTACCAGGGCGCGTCCATCGGCTATGCGGCCTTCGCTCCGTCCGCAGGGTACGGGTACATGACCGAGGGGATCGCCGCCACTCTGGAACATGCCTTCACCGACCTGCGGCTCCACCGGCTGGAGGCCAACATCCGGCCGGCGAACAAGGCATCCCTGGCCCTGGTCCAGCGGCTGGGCTTCCGCTACGAAGGAGTATCGCCCGCCTACCTCTACATCAATGGGGGCTGGCGGGACCACGAGCGCTGGTCCGTGACCGCACTGGACCCCTGGACGCCCGATCCGTCCCTTCCCGAGGTCTGAGCCGCACGACGCTGCTCACGAAACACACCATTGGCCCGAGCGGCGTCCGCAGAGTTGCTCCCCGCGCGCGCTGCCCATAGCAACCCGGCCTTCCGGGTAAATCCGCTCCTCCCACGTCCGCATCTGCATCTCGGTTGCGAAGCGGCCGCATGATCGGCCGGCCGAGTTCTAGCCGTGCAAGGTTGGCATCCCGTTTAATGCATCTCTACTCGCAACGGGGAGGAACGGCCGATGAGTTCAGCAGCACCGCCCGACGACGGAGTGCCGCCTCCGCCGCCTCCGCCACGGCCGCCCTCGCCGCCAGACCCCGGACTTCCGACGCCGACGCCGACGCCGCGACCGAGACGGGTCGGTGAGATCGCCGCGCTCGTCTCGGCCATCACGGCCGTCGTCGGTCTGCTGCTCGGGTTCTTCGGGTTGCCGACCGTGGTGAACTCTCCGACGGCCAAGACCGTGACGGTCACGGAAACCGTGACGGCCACCGCCACCGTCGTGGCGTCGCCCCGGGAGTCGGCCGACGACGGCTCCGCGCAGTCGCCCGCGCCCGCTCCGCTGCCGTCGGGTGAAGTCACCCTGAGCGATCTCACCCCGCTCGGGGACTATCCCGACGACGAGTTCGCACTCCGGACCGTGACGCTGGGGGGCAAGTCCTACTCCAATGCCATGGTTGTCACATACCCCTGCCAGCCCGGCGCCGAGTACAGCATCAACCAGAAGTACAAGAAGCTCGTCCTGACCGTGGGGCTCGACGACAACGCCGTAGCCGTGAGTGGCAAGTTGGAGGTCATCGGGGACGGGAAGACACGTAAGAACATCATGCTGGAGGTCAACAAACCGCAGACCGTGTCGGTGGACATCACCGGCGTGGTCAAGCTCGGTATAGAGGCCGACATCAGTGACGGCAGCTCCTGCAATGACGACGGTGTCGTGGTCGCGCTGGGGAAAGCGGTGCTGATGTCCTGACCCGGGCGGGGTGCGTGCCAGGCGTAGCAGCGGCGACGGTCGTCGGGCACCGTCGCGACCCTGATGCCCGCGACGGTACGGGACGAGAATGCCGGTGCCCAGGGAATCGCTATAGGCGGGGACCGTGTCACGCCCACTCCATGCCCAACTCCGGCTGTCCGCCCAGCGGCGCATTCCCCGGCCGTCGGGGGTGAGGCCGGCCGGCCGCCGGACCGCCGGATCACTGGTCAGGTGCGACCGCTGGTCAGGTGCGACCGCCGGGCAGGTGGGACCGCCGGGCAGCCGGGTGCCGCGAACGACGCAGCGGCGGCAGTCTTCATACGCAGTCGCAGCGGACTCAACCACCGGTACGCATACCTGGTGCGGCAGCGCCCCGGCCGGTAGCCGGAACGTCCCTGCTCATCAGCCCGCAGCCCGCAGCCCGCAGCCCGCAGCCCGCAGCCCGCAGCCCGCAGCCCGGGGGCCGGGCCGGAATGGCGATCGGCCCCCCTTCTGCTGGGCCGCGGGAACCGGCTCGAATTCGTCCGGCAGAGAGGAAGGCGGCAGTCGAGCCATCGACCTTGACGGCTAACGCCGTTAGTCATAACGTGACGCCAGATGGCTAACGGTGTTAGCCGCGCCGGTCGGTCACGACATGAGAGGGCCGCAATGAACACCGCCACAACCAGCAACACTTCGGGCGGCAACGTCCCACCCCGAACCCGCCGGAATGCGCGTGAGGCAGCCGGCCTCGCCGGGGCATTGGCGGACGCCGGAGACATGCGGGAGCCGTCGGCCGTCGCTGCGCTCGCCTTCCTTGCCGGGTCGGGCGCATTCCGACGCAACTGTGCGAAGCGCACTGCGGGAATTGCGATCGCGGGGGTGGCCCGGCGTGGCTGACCGCGCGCGGCAGATCATGGCCGCCGCCCGGGAACTGCTCGACACCGAAGGCCCCGATGCGTTGTCGATGCGACGTATCGCGGCGCGTGTCGGCATCCGGGCGCCTTCTCTGTACAAGCACTTTCCCGACAAGGCCGCTGTCGAAGCCGGGCTCCAGGCGCAGGGGATGACCCAGTTGGCGGAGGATCTGGAAGCGGCAGAAGCCGAGATCGGCGTTGATCCGCCCCTTCTTGTGCTCGCCCGCGCCTACCGGCAGCACGCCCTCGCCGGCCCGCATCTCTACCGCATCACCCACACCCAGCCGCTCGGCCGCACCGCTCTCCCCGATGGACTTGAGGACCGTGCGGCCATGCCGCTGGCCCGCGCGGTGCACGGCGACATCGACATCGCTCGCTCGTTCTGGGCATTTGCGCACGGCATGGTCGTGCTTGAACTCGACGGCCGCTTTCCGCCCGACGCAGACCTGGACGCCGCGTGGCGCACCGGCTGCGATGCGTTTGCCCAGGCAATCCGTGACAAGCCCCGAGGAGGGACCGCATGACCGCGATCGCCCAACAGCCTGCTTCCGGCGTAACCGCCCGCGCCGCCGGATACTCGCATGCCGCGGCATGGATTCTCGGGCTCGTCGCCGCATGGGGAGCCACACCCGAAGTCGGCGACACACACGCCGAGATCGCGGGCGCGTATGACGACAGGCCGATCCAGGCCGTGACCCAGGCGCTGCTCGTTCACGGGGTGGCAGCGGTCGGGCTGGTGGTCATCGGATCCGGACTGCTCGTCCGGTCCCGCCGGACCGGCAGTGCCGCGGCCGGCTTCGCCGGATGGGCCGGGAGAGTCGCGGGGGTGCTCGCACTCGTACAGCTCGTTCTGGAACTGATAGCAGTGCCTGGAGCCGATCCGGCGTCACCGGGCAGAACCGGTGCACTGTTCGAGGCGGTCCAACGTGCGGACGGTGTCAAGATGTTAGTGCTCGCCGTACTCGCAGCGGCTGTCTGCACGGCCTCGCGGCACGGCACACTGCTGCGGCGCCGGGAGATCGTCATCGGCTGGGGCCTCGCCGTCACGATCACCCTGTCCGGCATCGGATATCTGTTCCTTTCCACCGTCTTGACCCCGGTGGCGTACGTTTCGCTTCCCCTGCTGCTGATCTGGATCGCCGCACTCGGCTCAGCCCTCGGGCGTCGGCGTCTGTCCCGGAGTTCTGGGGGCGGGACCGGGACCGGGACCTGAACCTGGACCGGAAAGCGGAGTGACCTTGGAATTCGCCCACCTTCCCAGTCCTTCGACAGGGGTTCTTCACGTCGGCCCGGTTCCGTTGAGGGCGTACGCCTTCTGAATCCTGGGCGTGTTCGTGTTCGTGTTCGCGGCCGTCCGGCTCGGCAAGCGGCGCTGGGTTGCCGAGGGCGGGGACCATGGCGTCATCGCGGATGTCATCATCTGGGCTGTTCCATTCGGGATCGCCGGTGGACGGCTGTGTCACGTGAGTACCAGCCCCGACGCGTACTCCGGTGAAGGCGGCGAGCCGATCCGATCGGTCTGACTGCCGCCGAGACCCCTTCCCCGGGGACAGTCGGACTACTTCAGAATGGTGCGCACCTGGTCCGCGACGGCTGGATCCGTCAGCAGAGCGTTGTGCTTGAGGCAACTGGTCTCAAGGTTGGCAGCCCCGTCCAGCAGCGTGCTCGCGGTCGGACTGATCTGCTCGTCGCAGCCGGAACGGAACGTCGTGTATCGCGTGGATCCGGGTGTCGGGTCCGCTTCGTTGAGGTGCTGGACGACGTACGATCCGGGCGTCATGTCCCTGCACCCCTGGTCCCAGAGCGCACAGAGGTAGCCCAGGCTCGTGCCGTGGTTGGGGCCGGCCAGGGACACCCAGTTCCGGACGGTGGTGCCCCCACCCCCGAACTTGATGTACCAGCGGGACGGGAGGCTGCCCAGGCTGAGCGCGACGATGTCGACCTGCTTCGTGCCGGTCTCGTCGAGCACGCGGCTGACGTAGTCGGCCAGTTGGCCACTCAGGACCTCGTTGGTCGACAGCGATGTGTCGTATTCCCAGGCGAAGAAGCGGCTCTTCGGATCACCCGCGGACTCGAAGCGGCTGATCATCGAGTTCCAGACGCCGGCATCGCTATTGCGGCCGTGCACGAAGATGACCGGCGTCTCGGCGGACGCCGTCGGGGCTGCGACGGCCGGCGCGGACAGTGCGAGGGTGGCGACGAGCGCCGACGCAGCGGCGAGTGCTGGATGACGCATGAAGAAGTCTCCTGTTCTGAGCCGACCTCGTGGCCGGTCGGACTGCGTGGTCACAACGAGTCGACATGATCGGGGATGCGGACTCCCGTTGGAACCGTGATGCACGACCCAATGCGTCAGGACACCCGGGCGAGGGCACTGTCCAGCTCCAGCTCCAGCTCCAGCTCCAGGTCCCAGGAACCGGCTCTGGAACGGCAGTTAAACCGTCGCAACATCGGGCTTCCGCCTCACGTCCCCTTGCCGACGGCCGTCGACTCGGCCCACATCAGCGTGAAATACCCGAGCAGCGGCAGCGCGATCCGCACGACGTCCAGCGGTTGCGAGGTGATGGCGTCGCCCTGGAGGGCGAAGAGGATGACGACGCTGATGAACAGCCCGTCCGGGGCGAACGGTCCGATCCGGGGGGTTCAACGAACCGTGAGTGGTCGCTGCTCAAACCGCGCCTGCCGCCTTTGGGCGGCCGGGGCGGCTGATGGAGTGACCACCGTTGGGCGACCAACGGGATCACGAGCGAGCGCCACCGGCGCCGCAACGAAGTGGAGCGGACCATCAACCGGCTCAAGAACTCCCGGGCCGTCGCCATCCACTACGGAGAGTGGCGAAGTGAATGCGTTTTGTGGCAGAGCGTGAGATGTTGCTCTCGTGCGCACCACGGAACGCGTGGTCGCTGGAACGTAAGGAGACACCATGTCGCCAAGAAGAGTCTCACCCGGTGACTCGCAGTCGTCGCAGCCGTCGCAACCGGCCGCAAAGCAGCCCACGAGTCTGGAAGCCCAAACGGTCAAGGGCCATCTCCTCTCCGGACTGCATGCGACCGGAAAATGCCGGCTGACGAGCAAGGGGAAGCCGGTGGCCTACGAGGACGTCGATTGGTTCGTAGGTGACAGCGGTGAGTGTTTCGGCACATCGCAGACCGACGAAAAGGGATGCGCCACTATGGAGGGAGGCAGCACCAGCGACATCTTCACCTCCATCACGGGGGAGTTCGCCGGCTACTTCGTCAAGTACCACGGCAATGAGCAGTACCTTCCCAGCGAGGCTCACGGGCACGTCGTCCCGCTGTTCAGCATCCTCTGACAGCGAAACCGGCCTGCGGGTGTCGCTCGGGAGCCGAGGGCACCCGCTCCCCTTTCTCGACGACTGAAGGAAGAGGCATGAACAAGCGCACGTCCGTCGGTGCCCTGCTGGGCGCCACGATCCTGGCCACCACCGCCACCGTCCACCCCGCGGTGGCGGCCGGAAACCTCATCAAGAACGGCACATTCTCCGCGCCGATCGCCCCGGCGGGAGGCTACGTGGAGTACGACGATGGCGAGAACATCGGCGACTGGCAGGTCGGCGAGCTCAAGCGGGGCGGCGGGGTGACCCTCTACAGCCGCGGCCTCACCCAGTACACCCAGCAGGCAGTCGACATCGGACCGGGATTCCTCTCCCAGGATTTCGAGGCGGACACGGGCTCCGTGGTCGACGTCACCTGGAAGCACGCTCGCAACCCCGACCCCGCATGCGCCGGTTCAATGGGCGACCAGTCCTACAGTGCCGAGGTGGTTCCCCCCACCACGGACGCCGTGGGCTACTCGTACACCCCGGTCGGCCCCCGGTTCGCCTCGGTCAACAGAAGCCTGCAGTTCGTCGCCGGTGACGACCACTTCACCCTGGTTTTCACCGGCCGTGCGCCTGAGGGATGCGGCCCCCTGATCACCGACGTCGTCGCCAAGGTGATCGGCCACACCGCCGCCTGACACCGCCGGTCCTGCGGTCGTCCCGCAAATGGCCGCCCGCATGGCCTCTTCCCGGATTCCACCACGAGCGCGCTCGCCGACCCCGAGGCGGCAGCTGCGGTTGCTTGAGCAGCGGCCGCTCCCGGTTCGTTGAACCCCCGCCCCATCCACCGGGCGGTGTCCAGATCGTGCCTCTTCGGCCGGATCGGTCAGCTGATCGGATGTGTCTGTCCGGTCGATCGGTGAATGCCGATGAGATGCGGTGGGCCGACCACCGATCTCCATCTCCCGGACGTCCCGGCCATTCCCAGCTGGGCACCGGGCTGACCGAAGAGGACGAACGGACATCCAGCACACGGACAACTGGCGTGCCGTCCGCAGCACGATCACTGTCGACGAGCGCTTCGGCGAGACATGCCTGCAGGGTCTGGAGGGCTTCTCCCACGTGGAGGTGCTCTTCATCTTCGACCGGTTTCCGGAACACGACGACTACCGCGAGCCCCGCCCCTACCGTGGCCGCTCCGACCTCCCGCCCGTCGGCGTCTTCGCCGGCCGCGGCCCCCGCAGGCCGAACCGTATCGGTGTGACGTGCTGCGCCATCGAATCCGTCCACGGCCGCGAACTGACGGTGGTGGGTCCCGACGCGGTCTCGGGCACCCCGGTCATTGACCTGACAGCCGACGATGGCGGAGTTCCGTGCGGTGGACATCAGGCAGCCCGAGTGGGTCAGCCGCATGATGGCGGAGTACTTCCAGCCATAAACAGCCCCCGCGACACACCGCTTGCACACACACGCCCCGACGCTCGCGTACACCGGAACACCGGAACACCCGCGCAGCCAGCTCCCGCCCGATGTGGCCGTTCCGTCGCCGGGCGGGAGCGGAACTGCCATGTCGGCCCGTCGGCACTGCGGCGCCGTGCCGACGGGCCGGCAGCCGGAACGAATACGGCATCAGCGGCGCCGTATCCGATCAGCCGCGCCTCGCCCCGGACCGCCCGGCCCTCCTCGGCCGCGCTACTCGCCGAGCCCCTCCAGCAACTGCTCGGGCACGAACCCGGCGTCCGCGAGCCGTTGCCACAGCTCGCCCGGGATCGAGAAGCGGGCAGCCGCCGCGTTCGCCGTCACCTCGGCAGCCGAACGGCAGCCGAGCACCACCGAGTTGACGGCGGCATGCAGCAGTGGGAACTGGATCGCGGCTGCGGGGAGCGGCACCTCGTACGCCTCGCACAGCGCCCGGCACTGCCGTGCCCGCTCCAGCGTCTCCGCAGGAACCGGGCGGTAGTTGAACATGGCACCGGGGGACGGGGCGGCCAGCAGCCCGGTGTTGAAGACGCCGCCGACGACCACCGCCGTGCCCGTCTCGGCGCACAACGGCAACAGGGTGGTGAGCGCCTCGTGGTCGAGGAGCGAGAAGCGGCCCGCGATGAGCACGACGTCGACCTCGAACTCCGCCACGTACGAGGCGAGCGGGCCGCTGTGGTTCATGCCGAATCCGATCGCCCGGATCAGCCCCTCGTCACGCAGCTTGCGCACCGCCGGATAGGCCGTGCGGCGTATCTCGTCCGGGTAGTCGTCCGGGTCGTGCAGATAGAGGATGTCGACGCTGGAGCGGCCCAGACGGGTCAGGCTCGACTCCAGGGACTCGCGGATGCCGCGCTCCGTCCAGTCGGTGATCACCTCACCGGGTGAACCGTCCGGCCGGGGGCGCAGCAGCCAGCCCGTCTTGGTCGAGATCACCGGGCCGCTGCCGCCCGACGGGGGCAGCAGGCGGCCCAGACGCTGTTCGGCGAGGCCGTGTCCGTAGCGGGGTGCGGTGTCGAAGTAGGTGATCCCGGCCTCGGCGGCGGCCTTGAGGGTCGCGGCGGCGTCCTGCTCACTGACCTCTTCGAAGAGCCCGCCCAGGGGAGCGGTGCCGATGCCGATGCGGGGCAGGGCGAAGGACAGCCGGCTCGTTGCGGCGGTGCTGCTCATACCGTCTCCCACGGGGAGGAACAGGCCGCGCGGCTCGCACGCAGCGTCATGGTTAGGGTCAGCCGGATCCTTGAGTTCCCGGGAAGGCCGACGCGGCAGTACGGTCCGTCGACCGGCCGCTCGGGTCCGTCGTCCACGCGTACGGTGGCGACGTGGTGCTCGGCGAACGACCCCGCCTGCACCAGCAGAGAACGTGCCGCACCGCCGAGGTTGACCAGCTCCACCACCGTGTGGTCCGGGCGGATGTCGGAGACCAGTGCGGCGACGTCCTGCGGCAGACCGGGGCGGCGGGACTCCGCGTCGTGATAGCGCACATGCAGTTGGGCGAGGCCGCCGTTGTAGAGCACCTGCGGCGAACCGGTGGTCAGCTGCAGCAGCGCTTCCGTCACCACCGGGTTGAGGTGCTGCCAGTGGTGGATGTCCAGGGCGTCGGGGCCGACGGCCGGGTCGACGGTGTCGTTCTCGATGGCCTCGACCCGCTCGGCGCAGCTCGCGAGGGCGCTGCGCAGCATCCGCTCGGGGAACTGCGGGTTCCGTCCGTGCAGGAACTCGTACCAGGGCTCCTCGTGCCCGGCCTCGTCCTTGATCCGCTGGGTGTGCACGGCGGTCCAGTCCCACCGGGACTCGGCGCGCAGGTGCTCGATCCGCTCCCGGTCGACCTGTTCGCGGCTGAAGTGCCACAGCGTGAGCGGGAGTTGCCCCGGCATGACGGTGAAGTCGAACCAGCCGGAGTCGTTGTGCCGCTGGGGCACCATGAGGGTGCGCTCGGCCGGCATGGCACGCAGGTGCGGCTCCCAGCGCTCGCCGAGGGTGCCCATCTGATCGGCGCCGCGCTGCTCGGCGTGGCGCAGCACCGTGTCGAGCGGATTGCGGGCGAGGTCCAGGAAGCCCCGGTCCCCGGTGAGGAGCGTCGCGTTGGCGGCGCCGATGACGGTCGCGCTGCCGACCGGGGACAGCCCGTGCGGCCACGACCAGCCGTAGTGGCCGCCGTACCAGCGGCCCTCCAAGTACTCGCCCACCACACCGCCCAGGCCGACATTGTCGGGCACCACATCGCGACCCGCGAGCCGCTCCTGCCACACGCCGACATACTCGGCCACCCAGTCCGCATAGCGCTGCTCGCCGCTGAGCAGGAAGGCGTTGGTGGCGAGGCCGGTGGCGGCGAGGTTCACGATCGTGTCACCCCGGCCCATCCGGTCCCACATCGCGCTGCCGTACGCGCGGGCCCGCTCGGGCGAGGCGGCCAGGTCGTCGAAGGACGTGACGTCGTCGAACCCGTCCAGCGGCAGACCGTACGGGCGCAGGGCCAGGCTCCACGGGAAGTACGCCTCCTCGTCGCTGAAGCCGAAGCGCGGGCCCGCCGAGCCGTTGTGCGGGGCGCGCAGGAGACGGTGCTCGGGGTCGTAGTTGGGGCCGCCGGGAAGGTAGAAGTCGGCGAAGCGCACGGCGAGTTCGCGCAGCTCCGCGTCCTGCGGGTCCGCCAGGCACAGACCGTAGAAGAGGAGCAGTCCCTCGCCCTGGTGGAACCAGTCGTAGCCACGCTCCAGGCCCTCGGTGAGCATGCCCATCTCGGTGAGCTGCGCGGTGACTCCGCGCCAGTGGCGCCTCGCGGCGGTCAGCAGCTCCGTGCTGCCACCGAGCAGATAGAGCGTCGGCCAGTTGAAGAACGGTTCGTAGAAGTCGTCCACGCCGTCCCGGCCGTCCATGCCCTGCCCGAGCGTGTCACGGAAGACGAGGCGGCCGTCGCCCTCGGTGTAGCGGTCGGCGAAGAGTCGCCATGCCTTGTCCTGGAGGTCGAACAACTCCCTTTCCAAATAAGCCCACTCGGGGACCTCACCGACGCGCCGGTTCGCGGTCAGCAGAGGTCCGTGCGCCTCGCCCGTGCTGTGCGCGTCGCCGGTTCGTTCAGGCCTGAGCATCGAGAACACCTGCACCCTCGTCATGTACGGATTGAACAATCGCCCATCGATAGCCGATAGTTAGACTCATGGGAGGGGAGCCGAAGTGTCAATACTTCGGAGCGGCCCCGTCAGGCCCGAGGAGGAGGCGCACCGTGATCGACTGTCATGTCCACCTGTGGGATCCGGCCCAGGGATTCCCGTGGATCCGACCGGGCGGCGAGCACCACCGCGCCTACGGCGAGGACGACCTGGAGCAGTCGGGCGCCGGCCTCGACCTGGCCGGAGCGGTACTGGTGGAGGCGTCGCGCGGCGATGCGGGAGAGACGCTCGTCCTGCGTGAACTGCGCCGTCGCCGTCCGGACCTGGTCACCGGGTACGTGGCCAACCTCCATGTCCACGGCGCGGACGGGCCCGATGCCTTCCGTGCCGCTCTTCAGGAGCTGGGCGACCTCCGCCCCAATGGCATGCGGATCGGCGGCTCCTCGTGGACGGGTACCCCCGAGCCGGCCCGCGAGCTCGTCCCCGTGCTGGCCGAGGCGGGCGTCGTGCTGGAACTCAATCTGCATCGCGGGGCGTTGACGGCGGCCGCAGATGTCGGGTCCCGGCATCCCGGGCTCACCCTCGTCGTCGACCACCTGGGCAATGCCCCGGACCCGCGCACACCGGAGGCGGGGGAGTGGTTCCGCGACGTCGAGCGCGCCGCCGCAAGCCCGAACGTGGTGGTGAAGATCTCCGGGCTGCTCACCCAGCAGCACGGGGTCCCGCCGCAGCGCATCGCGGACATGGTGCGGCACGTCGTCGACACGCTCGGGCCCGACCGTTGCCTCATCGGCTCCGACTGGCCGATCTGCCTGCCCCGCGGGTCACGGGCCGACTCGCTCGCCGTGTCCAGGCTCGGGCTGTCCCATCTGGCGGCCGATCGGCTCGATCGCGTACTGCATGCGAACGCGGTCCGGGTGTACGGGTTCGGCGGCTGAGTCCGCATGACCGATGCCCGCATGGCCGATGCGCGGGTGGCCGATCTGCGTGTGGTCGACGTCGGCGTGGTTGACAGTGCTCGAACGCCCCTGCTTCGATTCCCTCGATGATCGATAGGCGATGATGAGTGACCGACTTCACCTCGCCGGGACTCGGTCCCCATCTCCGCGGAGAGGCCCGATGGCACATTTCGACCCGGCCGTGAGGTTGTCGAACGGGAACGGCCGGAAGACTGGCAGCTGGAAACCTCGATGCGACTCCATCGAGAGAAGACGGGCGCGTACTATGTCGCAACTGACGTGCCCCAGTGCAGGATTGGGTATTCATGGCATCTAATGCGTCGGGTGGATTCGTCTCCACGCTGGCCACCAACAAGGACCGGTTCCGCAAGACCCTGATCTCGGACCAGGTGTACGAACTGCTCCGCCAGGCCGTCGTCGAGGGCGATCTCGCGCCGAACGACCGCGTGGTCGAATCGGAGATCGCCCGGCGGCTCGGCGTGAGCCAGGCCCCCGTGCGTGAGGCGGTCAAGCGGCTCGCCCGTGAGGGCCTGTTCACGCACGTCCCGCGACGTGGCCACTTCGTCGTCGAGATCTCCTCGCAGGACGCGGAGTACGCACGCCAGGTCCGCGAGCCGCTGGAGAGCCTGGCCGCCCGGCTCGCCACCGAGCACATCACCGAGGAACAGCTCACCGAGCTCGACGCACTGGTCGAGCGGATGCACGAGGCGGTCGCCGCGAACGACGTCAGCGGGTTCCGTGACGCCGACATAGAGTTTCACACCCTGGTCAGCCAGTACGCGGGCAATCCGTTCCTGGCCCGGATGTGGGAGGTCATCGAGCCGAGCCTGCGCACCCTGCGGGCCATCTCCGACCCACTCTTCGAGGGCGACTGGTGCGCGATGGCCGACGAACACGGCCGTCTCGTCGGGCTGCTGCGGTCCGGGGAGCCAGACAAGGCGGCCGCTGCCTTCGCCGACCACGCCGCCGGGCGCGGACCCGTTCCGGACGCCCGGGAGGCCAAGAAGCCGCGAAAGAAGGCCACGGCGACGAAGGGGACCGCGGCCGGCCGGACGACTGCCGGAAGGACAGCGGCCAGGAAGAGCGCCGCCGGGAGAGCGGCGGCGAAGCCGAAGACGAATTGACCGACCGGCTGTGGGCCCGGTCCGGAATCCCGGACCGGGCCCACAGCCGTGTCGGGGGTCGGCTACCGACGGGCCCCGGCGGCCCATGCGGGCGCCCCGTACTGGTGGGCGCCCAGACTCGGCGTCGCGTCCGTGGAACCGTCATTGATTCCCGGCAGCGGAATCGCCTGATTGCGTGCGGGGGACTCCGCGGTCAGCCGGAAGTCGTGGTTCGCCGCGTCGACGAACAGCGGATCGACGCCCGTGGGCAGGTTGTTGGAGAGCACGAGCCCGCCGTCGGTGGCGCCGTCCAGGCCCCGGATCGTGCCGATGTTGTTGTAGATCCTGGTGCCGGTCGACTGCCCCGGCTCCTTCACATAGAACAGCGTCATTCCCCCGGTGTTGTTGTAGACGCCGTTGTCGTGAGACCCGGTGCCCAGACCGTTGAGCATCACCGTGCCCTCCCGGTTGCCCCAGCCCACGTTGTTCGCGATCACCAGATCGCTCTGGCCGTTGTCCGCGTAGATTCCGGAGATCCCGAACGTGGTGGAGGTCGTGGCCGGTGCCGGGTCGTGCAGTATGTTGTGGTCGATGGACGTGCCCATCATCCAGGCGCTGCAACAGGTGTAGATCGCGGCGACGTCCAGGCTCAGCCGGGCGTACCCGGAGATGTCGTTGTACGCGATCAGGTCCTTGCCCGGGGCGAGGCCGCTCACCTCGTTCCACTGGAGGTTGATCCCGCTGCGGCCGACCCGGGAGATCGTGTTGTGCGTGACCGTCTGGCTGTTGCCCTGCACGGCGATGCCCGCCGCGTAGGTGCCCATGTAGTCGACGTCGTGGATCACGTTGTCCGTGGCGGTGTTGTTCTGCCCGCGCAGCGCGATGCCGTTCCCGGCGCTCAGCGCCAGATCACTGTTCACGATTGTGTTGTGGGTGCCGTCGAGGATGATGCCGGTGTCGCCGACGCCCCGTGTCACCGTGCTGCCGCAGTCCGTCGCACCCCGGGTGATGTCCGTGTAGTGCGACAGATACCGGCCGTTGATGCCGTCCAGCGTGACGCCGGTGCTGGAGGGGCCCGTACTGACCGTGGTGGCGAACAGGCCGATGCCCGCGATCGTCGTGTGACTGGCGTTCGTCAGGTCGAAGCCCAGGGTGCGCCGCTTGGCCTCGACGGTGTGGGCATCCGGGTCGTCGGTGCCGTACACGTACAGGCGCTTCGCGGTCGGGTCGTAGAACCACTCGCCGGGATGCCCGAGTTCACCGATCTTCCCGGAGAGCGCGTACCGGGTCTCCTTGGGCACGACCTTGTGCACGCACGGAGGCGCCGCGTCCAGTGTCACCGAGCCGGCCGCGGAGCTCTTCACCGTGGTGGTGGCCGACACGTACCAGTAGCCGGTGAGGGCCCGTGCACCGTCCCAGTACCCCGCCGGGCGGGTCAGGTCCGAGTCGGCGACGGTGGCGTCCGCGCTGCCCTCACCGGCGTACTGGAGCGTGGGGTCGAGCAGGTCGAGGCCGGGGTACGGCCACTGGGCCTCGATGTCCATCTTCTTGTCGGTGAACACCTGCACCGTGGTCACGTCCGCGCCGAGGTCGACGCCGGTGCTGTAGATGTGCCCGGCCGCCACCGCGTCGCTGAACTGCGATTCGGCGGCGAACGGGTCGGACTTGGCGATCTCGGCGAGATCGGAGGCGGTGACCGGCTCGAAGCCGCCGATCCGGGAGGCACCGCTCACCGTGACCTTCGCCCCAGGGGCGGCGCGGTACGTGATCGGCAGCTCGGCGGTGCCGGAGCGGGCCGGCACCACGGTCTCCTCGTACGTGCCGGACAGGACCAGGCACGTATCGCCCGGCACCATCACGTCCGCGCACTTCTGGATGTGCCGGAACGGCGCCCTGGGGCTCCTGCCGCCGGCGGCGTCCTGACCGGACGGCGAGACGTAGTACGTCCTTCCCTTCCGGAACTCGACCGGATGGGCGGCGGCGGGCTGACCCGCCACCATCACGGTCAGGGCGGCGAGCAGGGCGGCTGCGGACCACGGTCCCCTGCGGGACCGTGGCATCCATCTACTCAGCACTACGTGATCCTCTCTCTTGTCTCGGCTCTCTCCCGGACGGGAGACATCGGGCGCGGCCGTCCCACCTCGACCCGTGCTCCGGCTGCTCATCCCTTCACCGCGCCGACGGTGAGACCGCTGATGATGTGGCGCTGCATGTAGATGAAGAAGATGACGACGGGTGCGACGGCGAGCAGAAGGTTCGGGAACACCTTCGTCAGATCGGTCGAGTACTGGCTGATACCGGCGTAGATCGCCGTCGTGACCGTGTAGTGCCCGGAGGACGGGCTGAGCAGGATCTGCGGCGACACGAAGTCGTTCCAGATCCCGATCGAGTTGAGGATCAGCACCGTGACGACCGCGGGACGCATCAGCGGGAAGATGATGGACCAGAACGTGCGGTACCGGCCCGCGCCGTCGATCGTCGCCGCGTTGTCGATGTCCACCGGAATGGTGCGGATGAAGCCGACGAACAGGAAGATGCTCACCGGCAGTGTCGACGCCACGTCGTGCGCGACCAGACCGGTCACGGTATTGGCCAGGCCCACCTCGCGCAGCACGTAGATCACCGGGATGATCACGGCGGCGCCCGGGATGAACGTACCGGCCAGGAAGTACAGCAGCACCAGCTGTGTGCGCCGCTTGAGGCTGCGCGCGATCGCGTACGCGGCCGGGCCCGCGAGCAGGATGCACAGCACGTCCACGACCACCACGAGGAACAGCGTGAAGCCGTAGCCACCGATGACGTTGAACTGCGGGCTGTTGATCGCGGCCGACATGTGCTCGAAGGTCAGCCCGCCCAGGGGGACCGAGAACGGGTTGTCGAGGATGTCCTGCTGCGACTTGAAGGCGTTCACCACGAGCAGGTAGACCGGCACGATCATGACGATGAACAGCACGCCGAGCAGAGCCCACCGCACGGGTGAGCGCGGCTCCTTGTGCTCCGGACGCCGCGGCGCGACACCGCCCTCGGTCGGCGCGGCCTTCGGCCTGTCGCGGACCTCTGCCTCTAGTACGACCACCAACGGCTCCTAACTAACCTGTCGCAGCTTGGTCTTGACGGTTGCGCAGCGCCGTCACGAGGAGGGCGAGCACGGCGGACACCACCATCAGGAACACTGCCTGCGCGGTCGCGTACCCGACCTTGGTGCCCTCGAAGGACCGGGCGAGAATGAGGTATGTGAACGTCTGGGTCGACCCGGCCGGCCCGCCGCCGGTGAGGCTGACCACGATGTCGTACGCCCGGATCAGCCCCACCAGGTTCAGCACCGTCGCCACGGTGACCACGGGAGCGATCATGGGGATCACGATCCGGAGATTGATCTGCCGCTTGGAGGCGCCGTCTATCGCCGCGGCCTCCAGCAGCTCGGCGGGCACCGTCTGCAGGGCGGCCACGAACAGGACGACGTTGAAGCCGAATCCGGCCCACACGATCACCGCGATCAGCGAGATCAGCGCGAACTTCTCGTCGAAGAGGAAGCCGAGCGGTTCGATGCCGAACTTGGCGAGGGTGTTGTTGATGGCGCCGTTGGTGCCGAGGATCGCCGCCCACAGATAGCCGAGGATCAGCGCGCTGATGACGTGCGGGAAGTAGGCGACGGCCCGGAAGAAGGAGTTCGCGCGGGAGCGGCCCTTGAGGGCCAGCGCGTACACGAGCCCCAGTCCCACCATGAGGACCGTGCCGACCACGGCGATCAGACCCGTCACGTACCAGGCGTCCGACGAACTCGGGTCGTCGAACAGGTGCTTGTAGTTGTCGAGCCCGGTGAACGAGGCGGTGGAGAAGCCGTCCCAGTCGGTCAGACTGAGATAGATCGCGACACCCACCGGAACCACGGTCATCAGCGTGTAGAGCAGGACGGCCGGGCCCATCATCCCGAAGGAGATCGCCGAGTCCCGCAGCCTCGCCCGGCGGCGCTGCTTCAGCCCTGCGTTCAGCTCTGCGAGTTCCACCACTTGTCCAATCCGTCGGCCGCGCCCGCCGGGGACGAGCCCGTGTACAAGGACTGGATCTGCTTGTTGAGCTCATCGCTGAACCCGGCGATCGGCTGGCTCTTCCCGGACTTCACGATCACCGACGGCGCCTTGTCCAGGACCTTCTGCACGGACGAACCGAGGCTGGACATCGGATACGTGAAGCCCTCGCGGAGATTGGCGTCGGAGGCGAGCTGGCTCTTGATGGCCTTCGGGTCGGTGGTCGCCCACTTCACGAACTCGATCGCCTCGGCCCTGTGGCGCGACTTGTTCACCACGACGTACGGATTCGAGATGTTGCCGAACTGACCGGACGGGTAGGCCCCGTCGGTCGGCATGGTGAACACGCCGATCTCGTCGCTCTTCTTCGCGGCGTCGGCGGCGGGCACGAAGAACGAACCCATGATGTACATCGCGGACTTGCCGTTCAGGAAGGCGGTCTGGCCGTCCGCGTAGGTGAGGCCGAGCGCGCTCTTGTCCAGGTAGCCCTTGTCGATCCAGCTCTTGTAGTGCTCCAGGTAGGGCAGGTAGCCGCTCTTGGCGAAGGAGGCCTTGCCGTCGTTGCGCTTGGCCGTCCACTCGGGGTCGGTAGTGAGCACACCCGCGTCGGCCATCATCGAGAACTGGGAGCCGGTGACCCACTGGCCGGCCGTCTGCAGCGGCTTGTAGCCGGCGCCCTTCAAGCTGCCCATGGCGGCGGTGAACTGATCCATGGTCCGGATGCTGGTGGCGTCGATCCCGGCCTTCTCGAACGCGGCCTTGTTGTAGAAGACGAGCGACTGAATCTGTTCACCCACACCGACTACGTAGTGCTTGCCGTCGATGGCGTACTGGTCGGCCAGCGGAGTCTTGGCGGTCCAGGGCTGGTCCGACAGGTCGGCGAAGAGCGACGCGGTGTCGGCCGTCGGTGTGATCTGCTGGGCGACGTCCGGCGGGTCGCCCGCGGCCAGGTCCTGCCTCAGCTTCGCGTCCGCCGAGATGGTGCCGGTCAGTTCGAGCTTGACCGTGACACCGGGGTGGGACTTCTCATAGGTGTCGAAGAGATCGTTCCAGTACTTCTCCGTCAGGTTCGGCGTGATGTTCACGATGACGCGGAGGGTCGTGCCCTCCGAGGCCTGGTCGGACCCATTGCCACAGGCGACGGCAGATGCCATCACCAGAGGAGCCAGGGCGAGTCCGCAGGTTCGACGCCACATTGTTTTCATCGGGACACGCTCCGTTGCGTAGTCGTGAATAATCGATAGCTGGTGTTCAGCCACAGAGTTCCCGGTGGAGCAGTTGCGGGAGTGGGTCGCGGACGGTCATCGGTGCGGGCCGCCCGGCGAGGTGGTGCGATGCGGTGGAGGCGGGGAGAAACCCTCGCCTCCGTGACTATCGTCTATCGATTGCTGATGCTAGGGGTGGCACCCCGCTTCTTCAAGAGTGCTGCGCCAAACCTCTGAGTTCGTTCCTCCCGGCCTCGCCGGGCCCCGTCGTCGATCAACCACCGCACGGCCACACGGCCTTGGGTGCCGTCGGAGTCGGGAGGGCCACCCACTCCTGGAGACCTCGGGGGCACCCCCCACCGGGATCACTCCTCCCCGCCCAGCACCAGCTCGATCACCGGGAGCAGTACGTCGGGCCGGGCGACGGGGAGGGTCAGGGTGAGAGTGCCCGCCGGCTGGTTCGGTGGCGCGAGGTTGTTGTGCTCGTGCCGCGCGCCGTCCATCTCGTGGAAGCGGATCTCCGAGCCGTCGTGCAGGAGCTGGGCGTACCGTACGTGCCCGGCCAGTCCCGGCAGATGGAGGTGTTTCAGGGGCCAGGCCAGCAGATGCAGATACAGGCGGGTGCCTGACTGCGTGTACAGGGCGTTGGCAGGCGCCTCGAAGGCGCTCGGCCCCGCACCGTGCACGGACCGGGCGTGCGGCATGGTCCACTCGCCGATGGCGCGGAGCGTGGCCCGGGCCCGGGGATCCAGGGCGCCGCGGCCGGTGGGCCCGACGTTCAGGATGAGGTTTCCGCCGCAGGCGACGGACTCCACCAGCATGCGGACCAACAACGCAGGGTCCTTGTAGTCGTGGTTGTCGCGGTCGTACCCCCACGAGCCGTTGAGCGTGTGGCACGCCTCCCACATCACCCGCTCGCCGGCCCGCTCCAGCGGCCGGTCCGGCTGGTACTGCTCGGGCGTCACATAGTCGCCCGGAATCCCGAGCCGGTCATTGACCAGAATGCCCGGTTGCAACTCTCGTGCCAGGTCGAGAAGTTGCCGCGAACCCCACTCCTCCGGGCCTTTCTCCGGGTAGGTGAAGTCGAAGAAGAGCAGGTCGATGCGGCCGTAGTCGGTGAGGAGTTCGCGTATCTGCCCCTCCATGTACGCCCGGTAGCGCGCCATGTCGCGGGGCTTCCGCCCGGCCTCGGTGTCCCGCAGCGGGTGGTGCTCGTCGACCGCGAAGTCGGGGTGGTGCCAGTCGAGCAGCGAGTAGTACAGGCCGACCCGCAGGCCCTCGGCGCGCATCGCGTCGACGAACTCGCGCACCAGGTCGCGGCCGGTCGCGTGCACCGAGGTGTATTCGGACAGTGCCGAGCCGAACAGACAGAACCCGTCGTGGTGCTTGGCGGTCAGCACCGCGTAACGCATCCCGGACTCCCGGGCGGTACGCGCCAGTTGACGGGCATCGAAGAGATCGGGATCGAACCGGTCCAGGTAACGGTCGTACTCCTGCTGCGACATGGCCTCCCGGCTGCGCACCCACTCGTGCCGGGCCGCCAGGCTGTACAGGCCGTAATGGACGAAGAGCCCGAAGCGCGACGCTTCGAACCACCCGGTGCGGACAGTGGAATCAGCGGGATCGGCGGAAGCATCGGTCACGGACGGCTCCTGACGCATTGACATCACTAATCGATTGGCTGTTATCTACCATCGATAGGCGATGATGTCACTGGCGTTGCGTGCGGCGAGCACGCGGAGAGGCAAGTGCATGCACCCGATTGGGGATCAGGAAGCACCGTCGACGGGGGCGCCCCGTATCAACGAGACGGAGGAGACCTGTACTTACGAGTCGATGCGGGCGCCGGTCCACACCTCGGCCTACGTACGACCCACCTCACGGATGGTGGACGCCCTCAAGGACGTGAGCGCGGCGACGGCCTGCGCGAAGCTGCATCAGATGGGCATCACCCGGACGTTCATCGACGGCCCCGTGCCGCTGCACCGGGAGCCGGACGTCAAGATCACCGGCGGTGCCGTGACGCTGGAGTTCCTGCCGCAGCGCGAGGACGTCTTCAACGGCGCGGAGCAGGAGGACATCGAACGCAAGACCCCGCTGTGGGGCGTCCTCGAATCCATCCAGCCCGGCGACGTGCTCGTGGTGTCGGCCCGCGGCAGTCACTTCACCGGCTGCCTCGGCGACATGCTCGTGCGCTACTTCAAGCTGCGCGGCGGTGCTGGGATCGTGGTGGACGGACGGGTGCGGGACGCGGCCCGGGTACGCGCCCTCGGCGTACCCATCTGGTGCACCGGAGTCACCCCGCACTACGCCTCGCAGACCGAGCTGTTCCCGTCCGCGTTCAACGTGCCCGTCGGCGTCGGCGGTTCCCTGGTGACGCCCGGCGACCTGATCGTCGCCGACGAGGACGGCGCCGTCGTCGTCCCGCAGCGGAACGCGATCCCGCTCGCCGAGGATTCCCTGCTGCACCAGGACCGGGAGGAGTTCGCCCGCCGCCGCCTCGACGAGGGCGCACGGCTCTCCGACTACTACCCCCTCACCGGCGAGAGCCTGACCGAGTACCTGGCCAGTCGCCCCGCCGCCACCTGAGCCCCGGCCGGCCGCCCGGAACCGCCGCTCGTGCGGACGGTGCCGGGCGGCCGGCGGAAGAACGCCTCCAGGGCGTGTGCTTGGATGGATCCGACGACCAGCCAGGAGAAGACATGCCGCTGCGGATGAAGTTGGGTGCGATAACGCTGGATTGCCCTGATCCGTTGGCACTGGCGGCGTTCTACCAGCAGGCCACCGGCCTCGGACTTCATCCCGAGTCGGACGCCGATTTCGCCGGCCTCAACCGTGAGGACGGACTTCTCCTCGGCTTTCAAAGGGTGGACGGCTACCGAGCTCCGAGCTGGCCCGGCCAGACCGTTCCCCAGCAGCTTCACATCTGCTTCGACGTCGGGGACGACCTGGACGAGGCCGAGGCCCGGCTACTGGAACTGGGTGCGGGCAAACCGGAGTTCCAGCCTCATGACGAGGCCAGGGCGCGAGTCTTCACTGATCCGGCCGGGCACCCGTTCTGCCTGGTCAAAAGGTGAATGCTCGGGCTCGATCCGCCGGCGCGGCCGCCGTTGTCCTGGGGCCGCTCGACCTTCCTGCTGTGACGCGTGCTGTTCAGCGCCGGAATGCCGCAGACCAGTGAGTCAGCGTCCGGTCGAGCCGTCGATCAGTTCGCGGAGGATGTCGGCGTGGCCGGCGTGGCGGCCGGTCTCCTCGATCATGTGGGCGAGTGCCCAGCGGACAGTGGGTCCGGGCTTGCCCGGCCGGGAGCGGGGGAGCGGTGCGCCGGGGTCGACGCACCTTTCGAGCACCTCGTTTGCCGCGGTGACCGATTCCCGGTAGCGGGTGACGACGTCCGCCGCAGTGTCCGAAGGGGAGGCGTGGAAGGTCGCCGGCCAGTCGGTGATGCGGGCGCCGAGGAACGTCGCTCGTTCGACGCACGTGAGGTGGTTGAGCAGGCCGAGAAGGTTTGTGCCCGATGGCACCGCGGCCGTTCGGACCTGGGGTTCGGGGGCGCCTTCGACCTTCGCGGCCATCGAGTCCCGCAGATAGTCGAGGAACCCGCGCAGAACCTCGGTCTCGGTGTTGCCGGTCCGGGGCGGTGGTGTGTCGATGCGCCGGGGAGAGGTGGCCATGAGTTCTGCCTTTCGAGGACCGCACCCTGTTCGGACGGCGCGGCGGATGATCAGGACATGGTCGGTCACCTCGGCCGTCCGGCCGTCCGGGCCGGTCGCGGTCCGTGCCGAAGTGTCGGCCTGCTCGACGGTCCAGGTCTCCGGGTCCAGGGCCAGGTCCGCAGCGACCTCCTGCGGGGCCGGGTGCCGGACATCCGGGTCCTGGGCCCACGACCACGGGGCTGTCGATCCGTGGTCCACGACCAGCAGCCGGCCGCCCGGGCGCAGCGCGTGCGCCGCCGCGCGCAGCACGGCCGTCCTGTCCAGGTCGAGGGGAGTGTGGAGGTAGTGGGCGCAGACGAGATCGAATGCGCCGTCGGGGAAGGATCCGCGCAAGTCGTGCTGCTGCGCCGCGATCCGGCCGGACAGGCCGTGCGCGAGGGCCATACCACGGAGCCGCTCGACCGCCACGGAGGAGACGTCGACGGCGGTGACACGCCACCCCAGGCGGGCGAGCCACAGCGCGTCACCGCCACCGCCGCACCCCAGGTCCAGCACATCACCGGGCGGCAAGCCGGTGACCGCCTCGGTGAGGCATGCATTGGGGCGAGGTTCGACGGCCGCGGGTCGGGCCGCGTGGACGTCATTCCAGAACTCGACCACGTCGGTGGTGCTCATAGGGGCTCCTTCTGCCGGGAACGAACGCGCATGAGTCTTGCCGGGCGTCCCTGGGCCGGCACGCAATCTTGCGGCTTCGGCAAGATGGTGGGATGGAACGTGAACCGGAGGACGTACTCGACGCCGTCGGAGCCCGGCTGCGAGCGTTGCGTCGCGAACGAGGCATGACCCTGGCCGATCTCGCGGCGGTGACCGGGGTGTCGGAGAGCACGCTCTCCCGGCTGGAGAGCGGACAGCGTCGGCCGGCCCTGGACCTGCTGCTCCCGCTGGCCCGCCTCTACAACGTGCCCCTCGACGATCTCGTCGGTGCCCCGCGCACCGGCGATCCCCGCATCCACCTGAAGCCGGTCCGACGATTCGGGATGGTCTTCGTCCCGCTTTCACGGCGACCCGGTGGCATACAGGCGTTCAAAATGATCATTCCTGGCTCGCCGGACCCCCGCGAGCCGATGCCGCAGACCCACGAAGGCTTCGAATGGCTGTACATACTCAGCGGCCACCTGCGACTGCTGCTCGGTGAGCGCGAACTGACCCTGACACCCGGTGAGGTCGCCGAGTTCGACACCACCCTCCCGCACTGGCTGGGCAGCGCCGATGGCGGCACGGTCGAAGCCCTGATCCTCTTCGGACCACAGGGAACACGTGCGCACCTGCGCGCGACGCCCGACCAGAGGCCCCAGGACCCGAACGGGCAGTGAGCTCAGCGAGATGATGTCCTGTCTCCGACCAGCCCGTCGGCCTCGGCCCGGGTCCTGTCCGGCAAACGATCGCGTCGTACGCTCGGCTCCATGCACGCCACCCTGACGGACCATGCCCGATGCCTGTTCGGGGACGAGTACCGACCCACACCGCCGTGCGACCGCCGGCACGACGAGGCCCTCCTCATCGAGGAGCTGACGTTCGCCGACGCCGACGCGATCCTGGCAATGCTGCGGGAACTGTGCCCGAACCTGGTCGACGGCCACCTGCCGGTGCGGATCCGCAACCTCGCGTATCGGCTCGCTCTCCTGCAGAGGCCCGATGAGCCGGCACTGATGCGAGAGGCAGCGGGCAGCCTCTACCTTCACGGGCCCGACTGGGACGACATCGCCGCCGGTCTCGAACGACGGGCCGACGCTCTGGATGCCGCGGCCCGGGTTCGGCTGAGTCTCACGAACCCGAGACCTGTTTGACCGATCCGCCGGCTGTGCGGGACGGCATGCGGTGTGTCATCGATCGTTGTCGGTCCGCTGCTTCACAGCCGTCGGACGCGCAGCACGCCGGTCAGCATCGGGAGCGTGAACTCGCCGTGGGTGGTCTCCGGCCGGCTCGCGAGGTAGGCGCGGATCCGGCCCAGCCCGGTCTCTCGTTCATGGTCCGGCATGACGAGCATTCCCGCCCTCGTCGCGAGGGTCGAGACGAGGGTGTCGGCGGTGCGACGTTGCCCGTGCGGGAAATCGGCCTGTTCCGGCGAGCGGAACCGGGCGGCCGCGCCAGTCCTCGGAAGGTACATGCGGGCCGTTTCGGCGCGCCAACTGGTGGGCGTGTCACGTGGGCCGATGGCCGCGCTTCCGCCGGCCCGTGCGAGCCCGGCAACCCACTCGACCCGGTCGTCCATGACGTTCCACAGGCCGGCAAGGATGCCGCCCGGTGCGAGGGCCCTGGCGATCTCGGGTCCCGCGACCGCCATGTCGAACCAGTGCATGGCGTTGCCGGCCAGCACGGCATCGACGGAGCCGTCCGGCAGCGGAATCTCCTCTGCGCTGCCCGGCAGCGCACGGACAGCGGGCAGCGTGCGGCGCAGCTCGGTCAGCATCGCCGGGTCGGGTTCGACCGCGATGACTTCGGCGCCCAGCGCGTCCAGCGTGCCGGTGAGCTTGCCGGTCCCGGCGCCGAGGTCGAGCACGCGCGGGCCGGGCGCGGGCCTGAGCGCCCAACGCACCGCGGCCTGGGCGTAATCCGGACGGTGCTCGTCGTACGCGACCGCCGCCGCGCCGAACGACGTGGCGTGAAGCAGTCGTTCGTTCATATCCACGCGGTTACCGTAACGGTGCAGCCAGGGGGCCACTACCCCACCTCACCAGCCGTACTCACGGGGGCACTTGCTTCCGAGGCTGCTGCACCCGTGATCCGGCCTGCCTGGCGTGCTGCGGTGACAGCACCTGGGGCGCGTCCCTCGGGGGGCCGTCCAGGGCTGTGACCAGGGTGATCACTGATGGGCAAGGGCCGCTGCACGCAGCAGAGTCGGCGACCTGGCCAAGCACCAGTGCCGCTCCGGAGGAACCTCGATGCGTATCCGCCTCGCCGTCACCACCCTCACCCTGGCCACCGCACTCACGGCGGGCGCGGTGCTGCCCTCGGTCGCCGCCGCATCTGCTTCCAGCACCCCGGCGTGGGCGCCACTGCCGGACCGGTCAGCGCCGACGCGCATGTCCGGATCGGCAATGTCACCAAAGCGTTCACCAGTACGGTGGTGCTTCAACTCGTCGCTGGTGTGCTCCCTGCACCCGATGGGGCCGGCGATGACCTTCCGTACACCAAGGCGCTCGTCGACGCGGCTCCTGCCGATCGGCAGCCGGACCGTCGGTCCGGACCGGCGCGTGGCAACATCCGTACCGGCGCGCGGCAACCGGAGCGACCGAAACGGTCGCACGGCCTGTCTGAGGCAGGATCGAACACGAAGGCCAACTCCGCCTGATCGAGGTGGACTTGATGGGGCTATGCGCGGATGATCCTGCGGACCAGGTCCGTCTTCCATTCGACATACTCGACACCCGCTCCGTCCGCATGGCGGGCGTAGAGGAACCGCCCCGTCGGCCCGTCGGTCGCGGGAGTGGTGATGGTGGCGTCGGCAGACTCCAGAGTCGCCTGGAGTGCGTCGAGATCATCGACAACGACGGTGGCGGAGGCATGACTGTACTTCGCGCGTTCCTCGGCCGGCCCGGCGATGACGAGGAAGTCGCCGATCGCGCCGAGCCCGACCGTGCGGAACGTCATCCGCAGGTGGGGCTGCTCGCCGGTGAGCTGCTCCAGAAGTGGCAGCGCACGGTCGAGGTCGTCGGTCCACAGGCGTGCGTAGGTCTTGAGGATGGTCATGATGGTGCCCCCAATAGTCTCTTTTGGTTACTGGGAAACCGTAGGTGAGTAAGCTCTGACGTGGAACAACGCACTTTTCAGTGAGAGAGGCACCTGATGGAAACCGAGCAGATCAGCCGTGCGCCCGAGGACGCGAACGTGATGCGCGCCGATTCCCTGGCACGCGAGATCTTCTCGGGGGTGGCCAACAAATGGGCCCTGCTGATCATCAACGTCCTGGGGACACGGACGCTGCGGTTCACCGAGCTGAGGACCGAGGTGGAGGGCATCAGCCACAAGATGCTCACGCAGACACTGCGCGGGCTGGAACGGGACGGAGTGGTGCACAGGACCGTGTACGCGACGGTGCCGCCCCGCGTGGACTACCGACTCACCGAGGCGGGCGAGGCACTGCGGGAAACGGTCAACGGGATGTGCGCCTGGACCCGTCGCTACCTGGACGAGATCGAGGACGCACGGCGTCGCTTCGCCGGACAGGACCGGGGTGCCACTCGGAGCCAACAGTCCGCATGAGATCAACGCCTGCCGCCGTGAGTGGTCGTCCCTCACACCTGACGCGGCCGCAGTCCCGCTCTTCGTCCGGGCAGCGGGGGGTGTGCGACCTCGATACAGGCCCTGGATACACTCGCCCGTATGGCCGAATCGTCCCGTAATGGCACGAGCCCCGGGATGTGGCGGCGCGAAACGAGCACTGTGGTGCGCCGGGCCGCAGCGCATCCGGGGCGGGCGGTGGCACCCTTTGTCATCCTCGCCGAGTCACAGGTTCCCTCCGTTCCGACGGAGTGGGCGCCGCACTCGCACCACCTGCACGAGCTCGTCTGGGTGCGCGGCGGGACGCTGACGTCCCGTGTGGAGGCCCGTGTCTTCACCGTGTCCGAGGGGTACGGGCTGTGGATGCCGGCTGGAGTGGTGCACGGGGGACGGACTACGGCGGGTGTGCGGTTCCACGACGCCTTCTTCGCTCCCGACCGCACGCCGTTCACGTTCGAGGGGCCCACCGCGATCGCGATGACGCCGGTACTGGAGTCCTTGCTGGCCCATCTGGCCCGTACGGATCTCGAAGCCGCGGCCAGAGCGCGGGCGGAGTCGGTGGTGTTCGACGTGCTCCAGCCGTCGGAGCGCCAGTTCGCGTTGCAGTTGCCCGGCGACTCCCGGATCGATGCGATAGCCGAAGCCCTGCTGGATGATCCCGCCGACTGCCGCTCGCTGGACGAATGGGCACGCACCCTGGGGATCAGCGACCGCACGATCGCCCGTGCGTTCCGCCAGGCCACGGGGCTCTCCTTCGCGCAGTGGCGGCAGATGCTGCGCGCCCACCGGGCACTGACCCTGCTGTCCGAGGGGTTCGATGTGCAAACCGTCTCCGAGGTGCTCGGCTACGCACAGCCCAGTACTTTCATCGCCGCCTTCCGCCGGGCCATGGGAACCACTCCTGGTGCGTTCTCCGTCGCGGCTGACGAATCCCCGGGCGGTGTCCGGAATCCCGTATCGGGTGTCCAGAACTCCTGATTGCCGACACGGCGAGCGGAAGATAGTCAACCCTTGGTTAGGTAACCCTTAGTTGTTGCTCGCCGGGTACGTCCGTTCCGGATGCCGGGGAGTCCGCGGCCCGGCCGGCAACGGCCGGACGGAGGGTGCCGCAGTCGTTGCCCCTCCAGTCATCCGGACCCACCGATGCTCACAAGCTCTTCCCGGCGCGCCGTTCGGCGTGCCGTCGACCCCGCCACTCCCACAGCCACCCTCAACGGTCATGACCTGGTGCTGCGGTACGGCGGGACGCCGGTCGTCCACGGCGTCTCACTGACCCTGGAGCCCGGCCGTGCGACCGCTCTGGTGGGACCGAACGGCAGCGGAAAGTCCACACTGCTGCGCGCGCTCGCCCGACTGCACCCGGTGGACGACGGCCGGGTGACGCTCGGCGCCCGCGACGGACACCCCGAGCGTGCGGCGGCCCTGCTCAGTGCACGCCGGTTCGCGCGCGAGGTCACCCTGTTCTCCCAGTCGAGGCCCGCGCCACAGGGCTGACGGTCTCGGAGGTCGTGGGGTTCGGGCGTCACCCGTACCGACGCGGCTTTGCCGGCCTGTCGGCCGACGACCGGAGCGCCATCGAGCACGCCATGGATGTCACCGGCGTGCGGGACATGGCCGACCGGCCGGCCGGGGAACTCTCCGGCGGGGAGATGCAGCGTGTCTGGCTCGCGGCCTGCCTGGCCCAGGACACCGGCGTCGTGCTGCTGGACGAGCCGACGAACCATCTGGACCTGCGCTATCAGATCGAGGCGCTCGACCTGGTGCGCGACCTCGTCGAGGAACACGGCGTCGCGGTGGGCATCGTGCTGCACGACCTCGACCACGCCTCCCGGATCGCGGACACGCTGGTCCTCATGCGCTCCGGCCGTGTGCACGCGACGGGCGCACCCGTCGACGTCCTCACCGCACAGAACATCGGCGAGGTCTACGACATTCGCGTCGAGGTCGAAGTGGACCCTCGCACGGGCCGTCTTCGCATCGACCCACTCGGGCGGCACTCCCCGGAGCAGCGCATCGGCCGCCCCGACGGCTCGCTAGAAACCGCTCCACCCAATCATCGGAAATCCACTGAATCATCAGAAAGAGGATCCGTAATGAATCGTGCCCGTCGCCTGGCGGCAGCAGCCGCCACAGGGCTCGCCGTCCTGCTCACCTCAACGGGCTGCGGCACGACCAGCGTCGAAAAGACCACGGCCGCCGGCACCGAGGCGTCGCCGTCGTCGAAGAGCTGCGCCGGGGACGCCACCACGACATCGACGAAACCGGTGTCCTTCAAGGACGGCGTCGGCCGGCAGGTGAAGCTCGACAAGCCCGCCGAGCGGATCGCGGTCCTGGAATGGCAGCAGATCGAGGACGCGCTCACCCTGTGCGTGACCCCCGTCGCGGTATCCGACGCGAAGGGGTACAGCACCTGGGTGAGCGCGGAGAAGCTGCCCGACGGGGTGAAGGACATCGGTACCCGTGAGGAGCCCGACCTCGACACCCTCTTCGCGGCGAAGCCCGACCTCGTCGTCGTGGAGGCGTTCAAGGCCGACGACGAGATCATCAAGAAGCTGGAGAAGCGGGGCGTGCCGGTGCTGGCCACGCTGGGGGCGGATCCGGCCGACCCGATCAAGAACATGCAGAACGTGTTCAGCATGATCGGCAAGGCGACGGGGCGCACCGAATGGGCCGACCAGGTGCTCAAGGAGTTCGACGAGCACCTCGCCACGGCCAAGAAGCAGGTGACCGCCGCCGGTCTGCCGACGAAGGACTTCCTGTTCTTCGACGGATGGCTCCAGGGCGGCAACCTCACCGTCCGCCCCTGCGGCAAGGGCGCCCTGTTCACCGCGATAGGCGAAGAGCTCGGCATGACCCCCGCATGGACCGACGACGTCAACAAGGCCCACGGGAACGGCGGAGTCGATCCCTCCTACGGCCTCGCGCAGACCGATGCCGAGGGACTCACCGCCGTGGGGAAGGCCAACCTCTTCTACGCCAACGACGAAGGAGCGGGAGGATACGTCGCGGCGCTGGAGAAGAACCCGATCTGGAAGTCGCTCCCGGCCGTGAAGGAAGGCCGCGCGCACGCGTTCCCGGCGCGGGTGTGGGGCGCGGGCGGTCCGCGCTCCTGTGAGCAGGCGATCGACGCGTACGTCGACGTGCTCGACAAGAAGTGAACACAGCGCGAGAAGCGAACACAGCACAAAAGGTGAACACCCCGCGAGAGGTGAGCACCCCGCAGGCACCGGCCCCGGGACGGAAACCGCAGCCGCGCACCGGTCGCGACCGCGGCTCCGCCGGGGCGGCCGTCCTGGCGCTCCTCCTCGTCGCGGTCGCCCTGGTGGGCATGTGGCACCTGACGCAAGGGACGTCGGGCGTGGGCGTCCGGGATCTGGTGCGGTACTTCGCCGGGGACGGAGAGAACACCGGCGGGGCACCGGTCGGCGAGATCTTCACCGGATCGCGCCTGGCGCGCCTGCTCGCGGGCGTGGCAGTGGGCTTCGCCCTCGGCGCCGCCGGCGCACTGCTGCAGTCCGTCACGCGCAACACGCTCGCCTCCCCGGACACCCTCGCGGTCACGGCCGGGGCCTACTTCACGCTCTCCCTCGTCGCGGCCTTCGGCCTCACCGTTCCCCTGTGGGCGTCGGGCGCCGTAGCCTTCGCCGGCGGCCTGCTCGCGGCGGCACTTGTGCTGGCCCTCGCGGGCCGGGCCGCGGGCACCACGGGCACGCGCCTCATCCTCGCCGGATCGGCGATGGCGATGGCGATGGCCCTGGACTCGGCGACCGCGATGCTGCTCATCCTGTTCGAACAGAACACGACCGGCCTGTTCGCCTGGGGAAGCGGCTCGCTCGCACAGCTGAACATCGACGCGTCGATACGCACCTTCCCCCTCATGGCCGTGGTGCTGTACGTCGCCCTGGCGCTGTCCAGGAAGCTGGACGTGATGGGCCTGGGCGACGACGCCGCGTCCTCCCTCGGCGTGCCGATCCGTACCACCCGGGTGATCGCCGTGTTCTGCGCGGTGCTCCTGACCAGCACGTCGGTGACGCTCGCGGGTCCGATCGCCTTCGTCGGACTCGGCGCGCCCGTCCTGGCCCGCCTGATCGCGGGACGGGTCCGGGCACTGCGCCGGCACCTCCTGCTGGTGCCCGCGTCCGGGCTGCTCGGCGCACTGCTCATTCTGCTCGCGGACGCGTCGCTGCGCGCGGTGCAGGGGGCCGGCGAGGCCGCCTCCATTCCCACGGGCGTACCTACGGCGCTGCTCGGCGCCGTTGTGATCGTGGTCCTCGCACTCCGCCTGCGCGACACGGGCGGGCTCGGGCAACCGCCGCGCGCACGGGTCGCCACACGGTCGCGCCGGTCGTTCCTCCTCGTCGTGACCGGCGCGGTGGTGCTCCTGGCCGCGGCGGTCCTCGTGGCGACCCTCGCGGGGAGCCTCTGGCTGCGGACGGGGGACATCGTGCTCTGGAGCAGGGGAATCGCCCCGGACCTGATCGGCCAGGCGCTCGACGACCGGGTCCCACGCGTGGTCGCCGCGGTGCTCGCCGGCGCGGCGCTCGGACTGTCCGGATGCGTCGTGCAGAGCGCGGTCCGCAACCCGTTGGCGGAGCCGGGCGTGCTCGGCATCACGGCGGGTGCCGGGCTGGGGGCAGTGAGCATCGTGACGTCGGGCCTGTCCGGCGGACGGCCGCTGCTCATCGCCGCGGCGGTGGCGACGGGGCTCGCCACGTTCGCAGTGATCGCCCTACTGGCCTGGCGCGGCGGCTTCCTGCCCGACCGGTTCGTACTCATCGGCATCGGCTGCGGATACGGCCTCAGCTCCATCACCACCTTCCTCCTGCTGCGCACCGATCCGTGGAACACACCCCGGATCTTCACCTGGCTCTCCGGCACGACCTACGGGCGCACGCTGCCCGACGTCGTACCGGTCGCGGTGGCGCTGGCGCTCGCGCTCCCCGTGCTGCTCGGCATGCGTCACCGGCTCGACCTGCTCGCCGTCGACGAGGACACCCCGCGCGTGGTCGGTGTCGGGCCGGCACGCACACGCTTCGCCGCACTGACGATCGCTGCGGTGCTCGCGGCGCTCAGCGTGATCGCGGTCGGCGTCGTCGGCTTCATGGGGCTCGTCGCCCCGCACCTCGCCCGGTCGCTGGTGGGCGCCCGGCACGGCCGTGTGATCCCGGTCGCGATGCTGTTCGGCGGGCTGCTGGTCTGCGTTGCCGACGCCCTCGGCCGAACCGTCGTCGCGCCTGCCCAGATGCCGGCAGGCCTCATGATTTCCCTGGTCGGCGCGCCCTACTTCATCTGGGTGCTCCGAAGGTCGCGTGCATGACGCCGGGCGCAGCGTTGCGGATCGAGGTGCGCCCGCGCCCGATCGCAGTACGCCGGCCCCCGGACCGCCGAACGGCCGGACCTCCGGATCCGAGTCCGCGCCGCCGCAAGGACCCTCGGCCGACGCCCCGTCCCTCGCCCCCTGCGACCCACCAAGGAGTGCCGGAATGCCGCCCCGTCAGGACATGCTCGTGAAGAGCACCGTCGTCCCGTTCGAGCCCGCCGCGCTGCCGGCCCGGTTGAAGCGGCTCGGACACCACGACGTGCTGGAGCGCTGGTGTGCGGTCGACCGCTCCGCCCACTCCCCGCACATCGTGGCCGTCGCGGGTGACGACGACGAGGACTGGGTCGCCGCCGCACTCGTGACGGCCCGCCCGCACACGGCCTATCTCAAGATCGTCGATGCCGTCGGCGACGTGCCGGCGGCCGTCGAAGCGGTGGTCGCCCACGCACGCAACCGCGAGCTCGCACAGGTCAAGTGGGAAGGGTGGACGGTGACCCCCGAGGCCGCCACCGAGGGCTTCGTCCCCCTGAGTCCGCCGCTCACGCACGCCGAGGCAGCGAGCGGGCCCGGTGCCGGCCATGTGCGCTGGCTGCACGACGAGGCGGTCGCCGAGCCCCCGTACTACGGCCAGACGACACACTTCACATGCGGCGCCGTCACGGCCCTGGTCGCGCAGGCGCACGCGGGGCGGCTGCCGCAGGAATCGCTCGACCGCCGGGCGGAGCTGACACTGTGGCGCGACGCGACGAACTTCCCCGCGTGCGAACCCGTCGGACTCGGCGTCGCCGTGCGCCGGGCATGGCCGTCGTCCCCGGTCACCGTCTTCCTCGATGTGGACCGGCCCGTCCTGCTCGGCCACTACCCGGAGACGAACAGGAGTGGCGCGCCGTGCTCCAGGAGACGTCGCGGGCGGAAGCCGGACAGGCCGGTGTCCCGATCGACTCACATCATCTGTCCATGACGGCGATCCGGAGCGCGCTCGGCCGACAGGAGCACGTACTGCTCCTGGTCTCGCTCGCGGAGATGCAGGGGTTCGACGTACCGCACTGGGTGCTCTGCCACGGCCTGGTGCCGGGCGCCGTGGTGATCGAGGACCCATGGACCAACACCACCGCAGGTGACACCTGGGTCGATGCCCATCTGCTGCCCGTCCCGAATCCCTCACTCGACGCGATGTCGACGATGTCGCCGGACGGCTTCCGGGGTGCCGTGACCATCGGCGGCGCGGAGCGGCGCACCGCACTCCCTCCCGAGCCGGGTGCTTGAGACGAAGGCAGACACAAGGCCCGGCGCCGACCGGTTCCGGGTTCCTTCGCCGCGTCCTCATGTGCGATCGATGTGCGGTCGACGAAATGGCCTTGTCGCGTACATCGGTTCCGAGCAGTCTTCCGTGTGACAGCGCGAACGCGTGTTTCTCCAGAGGAGAGGATCCATGGCTGCCCCCATGCGAAAGATCAGCCGCAGGACCGCACTTGGGCTGGGACTGGCGGTGGGAACATCGGCCGTCGTACTCCCCGGGACCGCGGCCGCGCGTCCTCACGGACCGGCCGGCGCCAGGCATGCGCGGGTGGCGCCGACGAAGGTGTTCACCGCCGACCGCTCGACGGTCCTGCGCAATCCGCTCAACGGTTGGGTGCTTTACGGGGACACCTCGTTCCCCGACGACTTCTGGACGTCACGCGACGCCATCAGCGTCCCCGGCGTCGATGGCACCGTCCGCGCGTCGGACTACGCCTCGACGTTCTACCTGCGGATCGCCTGGTCGCGGCTGGAGCCGTCGGAGGGCGTCTACGGCTGGGACACCGACGAGGACCTGAAGGCCGCGATCGCCACCGCCCGGGAGCGTGGGCTGCGGCTGGCGTTCCGGGTGGTCGTGGACAGCCGCGACAAGTCGTACGGCTTCACACCGGACTTCGTACGGGACGCCGGTGCGGCCGGCTACGAGACGCAGACGGGCAGCAGGACCGTGTGGTCCCCCTACCCGGACGACCCGGTGTTCCAGAAGAAGTACGCCGCTTTCGTAAGGGCGTTCGGGAAGCGGTTCAACGACCCCGGCACCGTCGACTTCATCGACGGCTACGGCCTGGGCAAGTGGGGCGAGGGCCACACCATGAAGTACGTCGACTACGCGAACCGCGAGCCGGTGCTGCGCTGGATCGTGGACCTGTACGCGGCCGCGTTCACCCGCGTCCCGCTCGCCATCAACTACCACCGGCTCATCGGCGCCGAGAAGGACTGGGGCGCACCGGACGCGGACAGCGAGCGGCTGCTGGACATCGCCGTGGACCGGGGATTCATGCTGCGGCACGACGCGTTCGGCATGACCACCTACTACGGGGACTGGGAACGCGCCTACGCCGAGAAGTGGCGCTACCGACGGCCGATCCTGATGGAGGGCGGCTGGGTGACGACACAGCACAACTACACCGTCGACCCGCGGGGGTACGAGACCGTCGCCGACGTCCGGAACGGGGAGTTCGATGACTCCGCGGAGGCCCACGTCAGCGCACTGGACTTCCGGAACGGCGAGACCCTGTCCTGGTTCACCGGCAGCTTCGACCTGGTGAAGAAGGGCGTCGCCGAAGCCGGATACCGCCTGTACCCGACGACGGTGAAGGCGCCGGCGCACGTCGTCGCAGGCGCCACCGCCAGGGTGCGCCACGATTGGACCAACCTGGGCTGGGCCAACCTGCCCAACGACCTGCCCCAGTGGAAGAACAAGTACCGGCCCGCCGTGGCCCTGCTGAGAGCGGACGGCACCGCCGCACACGTCTTCGTCGACAGCGGCTCCGATCCGTCCGCATGGCGCAAGGGAGCCGTGGTGAGCCACACGTTCCGGGCGCGCCTGGCCGGGGTGGCGAAGGGCGGCTACCGGTGGGGGGTGGCGATCGTCGACACCACGCGCGGCAACACCCCGGGCATCGAACTCGCCGCGAAGGAGGCCACCGCAGGCGGCTGGCTGGTCGTCGGGGGCGTCACGGTCCACTGACCCGGCAACGCCGAACAGCCTCCGGACGTCGCGCCGGAGGCTGTTCACGTGGCGCGCCGCCCCATCCGGGCGTGCGGCGGCTCAGGCCTGGACCGCGAACTCCTCCGGCCGGATCGGGGCCAGGAGCGTGCCGGTGGCCGTGAACGCGAGCGTCTCGCGGATCGCGTTGGCGGCCAGCCGCCTCAGCTCGTTGCCCATCGAACCCGCGATGTGCGGCGTGATGAACGTGTTGGGCGTCGTGCGCAGCCGCGCGCCGGCGGGAAGGTGCTCGGGCTCGGTGACGTCCAGGACCGCGGCGACGTCGCCCCGTTCAAGACGGTCGGCGAGCGCCTCCTGGTCGACGATCGCACCGCGTGCGGTGTTGATGAAGGTGGCCCCCGGTCGCAGGCGTTCGATCAGCGTACGGTCGATCATGCCGCGGGTGGCGGGCAGCAGCGGCGCGTGCAGCGAGACGATGTCGCTGCACGCGACCAGTTCCGCCAACTCCACTCGCTGCACACCGAGTTCGGAGGCCTCGGCGTCATCCAGACACGGGTCGGCCACCACGATCCGTACGTCGTAGTCCCGCAGCCGCTCGATGACCGCGCGGCCGACCCGGGAGGCGCCGATCAGCCCGACCGTGATGCCGTGCAGGCCGACCTCGGGCCAGTCCTTCTCCAGGTCCACCGGCCCGTCGTCGCGGCGCAGTGACTCCGCCGCGGTGAACGTCCGCTTCGCGGCGAGCACGATCATCGCCACCGTGTACTCGGCGACCGGGACGGCATTGGCCGCGGTGCTCGATGTGACCGCGACGCCCCGCGCCCACACCTCGTCGTCGACGACCGGGCGTACCGTGCCCGCCGAGTGCACCACGGCTCGCAGGTCGGGCAGCAGGTCGAGCCGCCGGGCGTCGAGCGGGGCGGTGCCCCAGCCGGTGAGCAGCACCTCGACGCCGTGGAGAAGTTCGAGGTCCCCGGGCACGTCCGGATCCAGCGGACGGTCCGCGAGGAGCCGTGCCGTGCCGGACTCGTGCAGGGCCGAGAGGTCGGCCCGGCTGAAGACCCGCCGGAAGGTCGCCTCGGGCATGGCGAACGCCACGGGGACGGCGCGGCGCGAACCGGATACGGGCGCGGGCTTCGGTGCCGATGTCATGGGGGTCCTACCCTTCGGGAGTGGTCTGTTCCGGCCGCTCATGCCGTTCATGAACACGCCGGGACCCGGGACGGCGGCTCGATCGGCAGCCGGAAACGGCCGGCACGGCCCTCGCCACCTCGGTCGCGGGGCCCGTCGGAGGGAGGCCTCCGGCGGGCGGTGAGCAGCGCTGTCCATGCCAGCCCCTGGCCATGTTCGATGTCAAGATCCGCAGAGCGATCGCTCATCAAACGAACATGACGGCAACCGTAGTTCAGCGTGGCGGCGCGGACGAATCCCGCACGGTCAGCGTCGGGGCGAGGGTGATGTGCCGTTGGGCGAAGGGCGTCTGACCCGCCGCCGAGATGCGTTCGAAACAGGCGGTCGCGGCGAACCGGCCGACATCGTGTTTCGGCGGTGCGACCGCCGTCAACGGTACGGTCGCGAGCTTGGCGACCTCGTCGTCGTAGGCCACGACGGAGAGATCGCCGGGAATCGAGACACCCAGATCCATGGCCGTGGCGACGAAGTCGAGCGCGTAGTGGTCGGAGTGCACCAGCACCGCGGTGGTGCCGGTGGCACGGCAGCGGTCCAGGAAGGCACCGGTCTGCCGGGCGATGCCGGAGGTGTCGTCGATGATCTCCACCGGCGCGTCGTCGGCCAGCCCCAGATGCCGCACGGTCCGCCGGTGCCCGCTGAAGAGCTGACGGGTCGTCGGGGTGTCGAAGGTGGCGACGCCGATGCGCCGGTGGCCGAGACCCGCCAGATGGCGGACGGCGGTCGCGGCACCGGCGTCGTGGTCGCTGCGCACGGACTCCAGGGTGTATCCGACGGGCGCCTCGGCCACGGCCCGCTCCACCGCGATGACCGGCATCGGCGCCGCCTCCAGCCGTTCGAACGTCCGGTAGGCGTCCGCGACGGTCGTGGTGACGAGCAGACCGTCGACACCGCCGGCGATCAGGCTCTCGATCTGCTGCCGCTCGTGGTCCGCGTCGTACCCGGACACCCGCAACACCACGCGTCCGCCCAGCGCGGTCGTCCGTTCCACCACGCCGCCGACGATGTTCGGGTAGTAGTAGCCGGGGTCGGGAACGATCAGGCCGAGCGTGTACAGCGCGCGGCCGTCGTCGGCGACCGTACGCGGGACCGGCCGGGAGACCATGCCCCCGGTGGGGTCGGTCTCCACCGTCACCGCGCCGCCGTGCACACGCCGCAGCAGCCCGCGATCGGCGAGTTCGGTCAGGTCACGACGGACCGTCATGGCGGAGATGTTCTCGCGCGCCGCGAAGTCGGTCACCAGCAGACTGCCGTGTATCCGCAGCTCCGCCAGGATGCGGTCGTGCCGTGGGTGCAGGTGCATCGTCGCCCCCCAATGTTTGATTTATGTTCGGATGATCGCTCACACTTGACCGTCATCGTAGGGCCAACTCAGGATGACCAGACCGCTCAGGACGAGCACCGGCCGGCCGCCGTACGGGACAGCCCGGCCCATCCCAACTCCGCCCACCGCAAGAGTGCGTGGAGCCACGTCTGTCGAGGCGAAGGAGCCACATGGGCACGACGCTCGAAGCACCTGCTTCAGCCGAGGGGAGCAGGTCGTCCGGGAAAGCGCCGGCGACACGGAAGACGTCGTTCGTCGCGCGGTTGCGTCGTGACAGTCCGCTGCTGTTCATGGTGATGCCCGCGGTCCTGCTGCTGCTGTTGTTCATGTACCTGCCGCTGCTGGGCAACGTCATCGCGTTCATGGACTACCAGCCGTACATGTCCATCGGCGACAGCCCGTGGGTCGGCCTCCACAACTTCCAGGTGCTCTTCGAGGACCCGGCGTTCTGGCGGGCGACGGTGAACACCCTGCAGATCACGTTCCTGCAGATAGTGCTGTACTTCCCGGTGCCCATCGCCCTCGCCCTGCTGATCCACTCGCTCACCTGGCCGTGGCTGCGGGCGGCGGTGCAGTCGGTGCTGTACCTGCCGCACTTCCTGTCGTGGGTCATCGTCGTCGGCTTCTTCCAGCAGTCCCTCGGCTCGGGCGGCGTGCTCAACCAGACGCTGCGGCAGCTCGACCTGACGACGATCAACGTGATGTCCGACCCCTCCACCTTCAAGCTCCTGCTCACCGCGCAGGTCGTCTGGAAGGACGCGGGCTGGGGCGCGATCATCTTCCTCGCCGCGCTCGCGGCGATCGACGACTCCCTGTACGAGGCGGCGGCCATCGACGGCGCGGGAACATGGCGGCGCTTCTGGCACATCACACTCCCCGGGATCCGGCCGATCATCGTCCTGCTCCTGATCCTGCGGCTCGGCGAGGCACTCAACGTCGGATTCGAGCAGATCCTGCTCCAGCGCAACGCCGTGGGCGCCGACACGGCAGAAGTCCTCGACACCTACGTCTACTTCCACGGCGTGATCGACGGCAACTGGAGCGTGGGAATCGCGGTCGGCCTGATCAAGGGAGCCGTCGGATTCCTCCTCATTCTCGCGGCGAACAAGGCCGCGCACCGCCTCGGCGAGCAAGGAGTGTATTCACGGTCATGAGCACCATCGTCCGCCCCGCCTGGCAGGGCAAACCGAAGCCCGTCGCGCTCGCGCTGAAAGCACTCGCGGTCGTGCTGGCACTCGCCCTGGTCCTCTTCCCCTTCCTGATCGTCTTCTCGACCAGCGTGTCCGACAGCGAGTCCATCACGGAAGCCGGCGGATTCGTGCTCTGGCCCGACTCCTTCACACTCGACGCGTACACCCAGGTCTTCGAAGGCGGCGTCGTCACCCGGGCCGTCGTGGTGTCGACACTGGTCACCCTGGCCGGCACGGCGATCAGCCTGACAGCGACCGTGCTCGCGGCGTACGCGCTGAGCCGTCGCGGCGCCCTCTTCCAGCGACCGTTGCTGACCTTCGTCCTCGTCACGTTCCTCTTCACGCCCGGGATGATCCCGCTGTACCTGACGGTGAAGGAACTCGGCCTGCTGGACAGCTACTGGGCGCTCGTACTCCCCACCGCCTTCAGCGTGTTCAACATGATCGTCGTCCGCGGCTTCATGATGGGGATACCGCAGGAACTCATCGACAGCGCGAAGATCGACGGCGCCGGGGAGTTCCGCATCCTGTGGCACATCAGCCTGCCCCTGTCCCGCGCGGTGGTCGCCGTGGTCGGCCTGTTCTACTCGGTGAGCTACTGGAACGCCTTCTTCAACGCCCTGATCTATCTGAACGACAGCACGAAGTGGCCCCTGCAACTGGTGCTGCGGACCTACGTGCTCCAGGGCTCGGCCCTCGTCGACTCCGGCGGTGACCAGGCGGCCCCGCCCGCGCAGTCGGTGCAGATGGCCGTGGTGCTGATCGCGATCGTCCCGATTCTGCTGGCCTACCCCCTGGTGCAACGCCATCTCACCAAGGGCGTCCTCACCGGCGCCGTGAAGGGCTGAGACAGCACCGCCCCGGGCACGCACATCACCGGTACACGTCGAAGGAGACGCACGATGAACCGTTCCACCTCGCCGGGACTGAGCCGGCGCGACCTGCTCAGGGGCACGGCCCTCGGAATCGCCGCCCTCGGCACGGGGCAGGCGCTCGCCGGCTGCTCGGGCTCCGGCGCGGGCACCGCGGTGTCCACCGACATCGCGAAGCTGCCCGCCTACGTCCCCATCACCAAGGGGCCGGTCCCCGACCTCAAGGGCAACGGCACCGTGCAACCGGTGTACTACCGCTCGCCCGCCGAGAGCGGACTGTTCCGGTCGGTCACGGGGAAGCCGGGTTCCGGCGGGGAGACCTCGGCGTTCGTCGTCACGTACTACTCCCCGCCGCCCGCGGCCAACAGCTACCTGTCGTACATGGGCGAGCAGGTGAACACGAGCTTCGACATCCAGCTCGTGCCGGGGGACTCCTACGCGTCCAAGTTCGCGACGATGACGGCCGGCGGCGACCTGCCCGACCTGGTGCAGTTCCTCACCTTCGCGCCGCCGCAGGGATACCCGCAGCTGCTGGAGGCGAAGTTCCAGGACCTGTCCGAGCACCTGTCCGGCGACAAGGTCAGGAAATACCCCAACCTCGCCAACCTCCCCGAGGCCTCGTGGGCGAGCGCCCGCATCAACGGCCGCATCTACGGCGTCCCCGAACCGCGCCCGCCGTTCGGCAGCATCCTCGTCTGCCGCCCGGACATCATCAAGGAACTCACCGGGCAGGAGCCCGCACCGAAGAGCGAGGCCGACTTCACCGCGTTGTGCAAGGAGGTCACCGACGCCAGGGCCAACCGGTACGCGATCTGCGGACAGGGCGGCGCCAACGGCGTCGAGTGGGGCTTCGACATCATCGGCGCAGTCTTCGGCGTACCGAACGGCTGGAAGCTCGACGGGGGCAAGCTCGTCAACAAGTACGAGACGGACGAGTGGATCCGGACCATCAGCTACATCAAGAAGCTCCACGCGGCCGGCTACTACCACCCGGACACCCCCAGCCTGGAGAACTCGCAGGCCAAGACCTACCTCGCCAACGGGACCGTCCTGATGCACATGGACGGCATCTCCTCGCTGCTGGACACGACCCTGCCGAAGGGCGTGGTGCTGGGCGCCGTCGTCCCGTTCGGCTCGGACGGCGGCAGGGGAGCCAACTACCAGGGCACGTCGAGCTTCGGCTTCACCGCCTTCAAGAAGGCGGGCCGGAACAAGATCGAGGAACAGCTCGGCATCCTCAACTACCTTGCCGCACCCTATGGTTCCCAGGAGTACTTCAAGATCCGCAACGGCAGGGAAGGCGTCCACTTCACCCGCGACGGCGACACCGTGGAACTCACGAAGACCGGCCGGACGACGGTCGAACCCAGCGGCCTCTTCCGCGTCACCGAGGGCCCCCAGGTGCTGACCAACCCCATCCGGATCGACGAACAGCTCCGGCGCTCCCACGCCTGGCAGGTCGCCACCCAGGACATGCTGGTCGAGAACCCCGTACAAGGGCTCTACTCGCCGGCCGCGTCACGCTCGGGCTCGGCGACGAGCGCCCTCAACGACACCGTCAACAGCTACATCCTCGGGCGCGCGGACCTGAACGCGGTACGGTCCGCGATCTCCTCCTGGAAATCCTCCGTCGGGAACACCGTCCGCAAGGAATACACCCAGCAGCTCGACAAGCAGGGAAGCCGCACATGACCTCCGAACCCTCCTTCCTCTCCCGGCTCACCCCGGACGCGCGAGCCGCGCTGCGCGTCCGGGCGTGGTCCCCGGCACCGCCGGTGGGCGACCGCCACGGCTGGGCACACCTCGGCGAGCGCGACCGCGCGGCGCTGGCCCGCGCCGCGGCCGACTGGCGCGACAGGGCGGCACAGTACGTGCCGAGTCTCAGCGCCTGGGCGGCCTACAGCCGGGACGGCGACCGCCGCCCCCATGAACGGACCGAGCACGCCCTGCTCGGACACCTCGCCTCCACGGCACTGCTGCTGGCGGCGGACGACAAGGACGAGGACGCCGTCGCGCTCGGCGACGCCGTCTGGCGCCTGTGCGAACTGTCCGCCTGGTGCCTGCCCTCCCACTACGCGCTCCCCGAGTCGGGGCACCGCCCCTTCCTCCCGGAGCCGGGCCGTGACGTCCTCGACCTCGCCGACGCCTACACCGGCGCACTGCTCGCCTCGGTGGACGCCTTCGCGGGCGCCCGCCTGGAAGAGCTCTTCCCCGGGATCCGCGGCCGCGTCCACCACGAGATCCGGCGACGCGTCCTCGGCCCCTGGGAGAGCGAGACCTACTTCTGGCACGGCGTCGACGCGCCGCCGAACAACTGGGCCCCCTGGATCGTGTCGAACGTCCTGGTGTGCGCGGCGGTGACCGAGCCGGACCGGGACAGGCTGGAGCGGACCGTAGAGCGTGCGCTGGTGATCCTCGACCGGTTCCGCGCCGGCTACGACGAGGACGGCAGCTGCGACGAGGGCGCCACGTACTGGTGGTGGGCGGGCGCGACCCTCTTCGAGGCCCTGGACCTGCTGGGGGAGATCACCGGCGGCGCCTTCGACGGCTTCACCGTGCCCCCGGTCGCGGCGATGGCGTCGTTCCCGGTGGACATGCAGATCGGCCCCGGCACACAGGTCAACTACTCCGACGGCTCGCCCGTGCTGCCGGAGAACGCCAACTGGCACCTGCTGGCCCGGTTCGCGGCCCGTGTCGGTGACCAGGACGCCGTGCGCCACGCCCGGTGGATGGGACGTCGCCAACCCCTGCGGTTCGACGGCCAGCTGGCGCCCCTGTTCCGAAGGACGCTCGCCGAACTCCGGTCCCCGGGCTGGGCGTCGGAGGGTGAGGCGGCACCGGGTATGCCGGCCTCGCGGTATCTGCCCGGCACCGAGATCGCGGTCGTACGGGAGCGACGGGGGTCCGCCTCCGGTCTGTTCGTCGCCGCGAAGGGCGGCCACAACGATGTGAGCCACAACCACAACGACGCCGGCGGTGTCATCGTCTCCCTCGACGGCGAGCCGGTCCTCATCGACGTCGGTGTGGGCGTCTACCGCCGCGAGACCTTCCAGCCCGACACCCGCTACACGATCTGGACGATGCGCAGCCCCTGGCACAACGTACCGCTGCCCGACGGCGTCGAGCAGCGGCACGGCAAGGAGTTCGGGGCGCGGGGCGTCACCTTCGAGGACGACGGCACCGTGGCCCGGCTGCGGATGGACCTCGCCCCCGCCTATCCGCCGGAAAGCGCACTGGTGCGCTGCGAGCGGTCCGTCGAACTCGACCGCGAACAGGGCGCCGTACTGCTCCGCGACGACTGGACCTTCGAGGCACCCCGCACGATGACCCTCGTCCTCATGACGGCACTTCCACCCGTCCCCCACCCGGAGGGGCTCCGGGTCGAAGCCGCCCTGCTGCGGGCCGACACCCAGAACTTCGACGTCCGCACCGAGGCGATCGACCTGGACGACGACAGACTCCGGCGGGTGTGGGGCGACCGGGTGCACCGCACCCTCCTCGTCCAGCGGGAGCCGGCCACCCGCGCCGGGCACGTACTGCGCATCGAACGAGCAGAGGAGGCATGAACCACACGACATCCGGAGCGATCGAACCCGGACGGCTCTTCCACGACCAGCACGGCCGGACCGCACAACTGCACGGCATCGGCATACTGCGCCTCGGCGACCGCTTCTGGGCCTGGGGCGAGGACAAACGCCGCGGCGGCACGTTCTCCGCGATCGCCTGCTACTCGTCGCCCGACCTGGCCACCTGGCGGTACGAGGGCGACTCCCTGACCGCCGGCACCGGCGACCTCGCCCCCGACCGGGTGGTCGAGCGGCCGAAGGTGCTGCACCACGCGGCCACCGGCCGGTACGTGATGTTCCTGCACATCGACTCCGCGGACTACACCGACGCCCGGGTCGGCTTCGCCGTCGGCGACCGACCCGCCGGACCGTACGAGTACCGGGGCAGCGTGCGGCCGCTCGGCCGGCTCAGCCGCGACATCGGCGTCCACACCGAGGACGGCGTCGGCTACCTGCTGTCCGAGGACCGGGACCACGGGCTGCACATCTACCGGCTCACCGACGACTACCTCGCCGTGGACTCCCTCGTGTCGACGACCCTCGCGGACCACGGCAGGCACGGCTACGAATCACCCGCACTGGTACGCGTGGACGGCACCTACTACCTGTTCGGCTCCGACCTCACCGGCTGGACGACCAACGACAACCGGTACACGACCGCCCCCGTGCTCACCGGCCCCTGGGCACCCTGGCGGCTGTTCGCCCCCGAGGGCTCGGCGACCCACGACTCACAGATCAGCGCGATCGCGACGGTGTACGGAACCGAGCGCACCAGCCATGTCTACCTGGGCGACCGGTGGCTGCCGGACCGGCTGGCCGACTCGCCCCCCGTCTGGCTGCCGCTGCACATCGGCGGCGGCCGGGCACGCCTGGAATGGAGCGACCGTTGGAGCGTCGACACCACGAGCGGCAACATCTCCGCGCACGACGAGCCGGCCCGCCCGCACCGGAGCACCGCCACATGAGCCAGGCGCCGCCCCCCTTCGCCCTGCCCCCCGACGACCACACCCGCTCGCCCCTCACCGGCTGGACCCGCACCCACTGGGAGACCACCGGCCTGCGCTGGCTCGACCACGTCCGGCGCCACGACAGCCCCGGCGGGGCCCTCCCGCGTCTGCCCGGCCGGGTCACCCCGGACGGCGAACGCCGCGAGAGCATGGAGACCGTCGGCCGCTCCTTCCTCCTCGCCGCCCCCCTGCTCACCGGCGCCGACGAGAAGACCGCGGAACCGCTCGCCGAGCGCTACGCCCGCGCCCTGCTCGCCGGCACCGAGCCGGAAGGCCGCGAGTCATGGCCGCGCGGCGTCACCTGCCGCGCACCCGTCACCGGCGTCACCAACTCCATCGTCGAGGCCGCGAACATCGCGTTCGGCCTGTACATCAGCCGCGACCGCCTCTGGGACCGGTTCACCGCGCCCGAGCGCCACCGCATCGCCGACTGGCTCAGGCACCACGCCCGCCTGGAGGTGTGGCACAACAACTGGCAGCTCTTCCCGGCGATGGCCGAGGCATTCCTGCGGTCGGTGGGGGAGGACACCTCGGGCTGCACCGGCGAACGCAACGTGCGCCGCGTCGAGTCCTGGTACCTGGAGCAGGGCTGGTACACCGACGGCCCCGAGCACGCCATCGACTACTACAACGCCTGGGCCATCCACCCCTACCTGTGGGCCTGGTACCGGATGACGGACCGGGTCACCACTCCCGAGGGCGACCGCCACCTCGAACGCCTCGGCGCGTTCGTCACCTCCTGGGCGCGGACCGTCGCCCCCGACGGGTCGATGCTGCACATGGGACGGTCGCTCAGCTACCGCACCGCCGCGCTCGCCGCCCTGTGGTGCGCGGAGATCTCCGGCGTCAACCCGCTCCGGCCGGGCACCACCCGACGCCTCGCCTCCGGGGTCCTCGCCCGGTTCGTCGCCCACTGCGTCGGCATCGACCGCCCCCTCGACCTGGGCTGGTACCGGCCCTACGAGCCGATCGCGCAGAGCTACAGCGGCTTCGGGTCGGCCTACCTCGCGGGGATCGGCTTCCTCGGTCTCGCCCTCGCCCCGGACGCCCCGGTCTGGACGGCCGTGGAGGAGCCGCAGCCCACCGAGACCGACCACGGCACGCACGCGATGCCTTCGCTCGGCTGGCTACTGACCACACAGCGGGACGGCATCGTCCGGCTCACCAACCACGGCAGCGACCACTGCGAGATCCCCGTCGAACCGACCCGCCCGGACCCCGACGACCCGCACTACGCCAAGCTCGCGTTCTCCTCCCACACCGCCCCCGGCACCGGCGCCGCCTGGCAGGAGAACGTCGACTCCCACCTCGCCCTCGTCGACGCCGAAGGCCGGGCCAGCCGCCGCGGGGCGATCAGGGCGATGCGGGTCGACGGCACGATCGCGGGGTCGGTGCACCTGCCTCAGATCGACGGACGGCAACTGCCCGGCTGCGCGGTGGTCTCCGTCTCGCTGCCGGACGGCGAACACGAGGTACGCGCCCACCTCGTGCGCTCGCCCGGCGGACGGACGGTCCGGGAGGGCGGCTGGGCCGTCGCCGACGACGTACCGCCGACCACGCAACTCGACCCGGACGCCCCGTCGGTGACCGTGACGAACACCGGAGGCCTCACCGCACGCATCACCGGTCTCCACGGCTACGACGACGCCCGCGTGTTCCGCTGCCGGGACGCCGACGCCCTGGGCCCCTTCTCCGCCGTCCCGGCCCTCTTCGCCGCCGCCCGCGCCGGGGACACCGTACTGGTCAGCCTGCACACCCTCACCCGTACCACCACGACCACCCCGCCCGAACCGCCCGTCGTGCGCGTCGACGGAACCCTCGTGACGGTGACCCGGCCCGGTGGCATCCGGAAGTCCGTCGATCTCGCGGCCTTCGTCCCCTGGGACGGACGCCTTCTAGGGGTATGACCCCAACGCGACCCCGCACCCCGGCCGACCGCGGACCGGGACAGACCGTACGGAAGGCATCATGCGCTCCGAACCAACTGCCTCGATCGTCCACCTGCGCGCCCGGACGGTGAGCGTCGTCGTCGACCTCGGCGACGGCCGCCTCCCGGAGATCGTCCACTGGGGTGCTCCCCTCGGCGACCTCGACGACACCACCCTCAGCGCCCTGGTACGCGGCGCCGTCCGCGACGTCGCCCCGAACGGCCCCGACAGGCCGGTACGGCTCGCGGTCCTGCCCGAGGCGAGCGAGGCATGGCTGGGCCGCCCCGGCATCAGCGGCAGCCGCGGCGGCGCGGACTGGTCGCCCCTGTTCACCACGGAACCGCCCGAGACGACCGAACGCTCCCTGCGCGTCCGGGGCACGGACACCGCCGCCGGACTCTCCGTCCTCGTGGAACTCGAACTCGACGAGGAAGGACTGCTGCGCACCCGCGCGACCCTCGACAACACCGGCGCCGACGACTTCCAACTGGACGACCTGAGCCTCGCGTTGCCCCTGCCCGCACGGGCCCGGGAAGTCCTCGACCTCGCGGGCCGCTGGAGCATGGAACGCACTCCGCAGCGGGCGCCCCTGCGGGTCGGCGCCTGGGTCAGGGAGAACCGGCGCGGACGCACCGGCGCCGAATCGCCCCTGGTGCTCTCCGTCGGCACCCCCGGGTTCGGCTTCGCCGCCGGCGAGGTCTGGGGCGTACACGTCGGCCACAGCGGCAACCAGCGGCACTACGCGGAACGCCTCGCCACCGGCGACCAGGTCCTGGGCGGGGGCGAACTCCTGCTGCCGGGTGAGATCGTCCTGCCGCCAGGCGGGAGCTACACCAGCCCCTGGCTCTACGGGGCCTACGGGGACGGGCTCGACGCGCAGGCCGCTCTGTTCCACCGGCATCTGCGGGCCTCACCCGCGCACCCCGGCTCCGCGCGGCCCGTCACGCTCAACGTGTGGGAGGCCGTCTACTTCGCGCACGACCTCGGCGTACTCGCCGAACTGGCCGACATCGCCGCGTCCGTGGGCGTCGAGCGGTATGTCCTGGACGACGGCTGGTTCCGCGGGCGCCGCTCCGACCGCGCCGGCCTCGGGGACTGGACCGTCGACCCCGAGGTGTGGCCCGACGGCCTGCACCCGCTGATCGATCATGTCCGTTCCCTCGGCATGGAGTTCGGCCTGTGGTTCGAACCCGAGATGGTCAGCACCGACTCCGATCAGGCCCGCGCCCACCCGGAGTGGATACTCGGCACCGGCGGCCGGCTGCCGCTGCTCTCCCGCCACCAGCAGGTGCTCGACCTCACCCACCCCGGCGCCTTCGCCCACGTCCTGGACGGCATGACCGCGATCCTCACGGAGTACGACATCGCGGCCGTCAAGTGGGATCACAACCGCGACCTCGTGGACGCCGGGCACGGGCCGTCCCGGCGGCCCGGTGTCCACGCCCAGACCCGCGCCGCGTACCGGCTCATGGACGAACTGCGCCGCCGCTTCCCGGTGTTGGAGATCGAGTCGTGCTCGTCCGGCGGATCGCGCATCGACCTGGGCGTGCTCGAACGCACCCAGCGCGTCTGGCCGTCGGACTGCAGCGACCCCCTGGACCGCCAGCGGATCAACCGCTGGACCACTCAGCTCGTACCGCTCGAACTCCTCGGCACCCACATCGCCTCGCCCCGCTCCCACACCACCGCCCGCACCCACGATCTGTCGTTCCGGGCGGCGACCGCCCTCTTCGGACACATGGGCGTCGAGTGGGACCTGCGGGCGGCCGACGAGCGGGAACGCGGCGAGTTGCGGGACTGGTTCGCCCTGTACCACGCCTACCGTGGCCTGCTCCACACCGGGCGGCTCGTACGGGAGGACCCCTGGGACGACAGCCTGCAGCTGACCGGGGTGGTCGCACCCGACCGGAGCCGTGCCCTGCTCTCCCTCGCGGTGACCGGGCGCTCGGAGGTGGTCCGGCCGGGCCGTTTCACCTTCCGCGGCCTCGACCCGGCCCGCCGGTACCGGATCAGGCCGGTGCGAGCGGGGGAGAGCGGGCCACCGGAATCCGGGCCGGAGTGGTTCGGCACCGATGCCCGGGGCGTAGTCCTGACCGGCGCGGCATTCGCCCACGCCGGACTCCAGTGCCCGCCGTCACCCCCCGAACAGGTTCATCTGTTCGACGTCACGGCCGTGGACGCCGCGACGGACACGACCGCGTGACACCAACGGGCCGGAGGCGAAGAGCTCCCGGCCCGGAACACCGCACGCCCTGCCGGACCCCACCGACCCGGCGGGCCGGCCGTCCCGCCACGTGCGGACCCGCCACTTACGCACCGCCGGCCGGGCCGGTCACCGTTCGGCCCGCAACCCACCGTTGAACCCGAAGGGACACCGAATGCCCACATCCCGGTTGTCACTCCAGCTCTACTCCATGCGCGACGCGCTCCGAGCCGACGAGGACGGCACCCTGGCCCGCCTCGCCGAGATCGGGCTGCGCAACGTCGAGGTGTTCGACTTCGTCCACCGTCCGCGAGAACTCGCGGACGCCCTCGCCCGGCACGGGCTGGCCGCACGCACGGGGCACGCCGCCATCGCTTCCCCCGGCCAGACCCCGGACACACTGCGGCGGACGTTCGACGCGGCCCAAGTGCTGGGCCTGGAAACGGTGTTCGAGCCGATGGTGCCGGCCGCCCGATGGGCCGAGGCACGGGAGATCGACAGGACCGCGTCACTTCTGAACGAAGCGGCCGCCCTCGCCGCCGGCCACGGGCTGCGGGTCGGTTACCACAACCACTCGCAGGAGTTCACCCCCACCATCGAGGGCGTGAACGCCTACGACCGCTTCGTGGAGCGACTGGACGCCGAAGTGGGGCTGGAGGTGGACGTGTACTGGGCCTCGGCCGGCGGCAAGGACGCGGTCGGGCTGCTGCGCCGGCTCGGCCCCCGCGTGCGGGCGCTGCACATCAAGGACGGCGCCGTCATCGACGACCCGCACACGTCCGGCGCCCCGTTCGACGTCGCGCTGACCCGGCAGGTCCCGGCGGGGCAGGGCGAGATCCCGGTGGCCGCCGCCCTGGCCGCCGCCCCCGACACCGCGTGGGCGGTCGTGGAGTTCGACCACTACGACGGCGACATGTTCGACGGCGTGGCGGGCTCCGTGGCGCACCTCAACGAGAAGGGAATCGTCTGATGAGCTCCCGTCCTGGTCCGGTCGGTGTCGGCATCATCGGCGCCGGCAACATCAGCGAGCAGTACCTCTCCACATTCGGCCGGTTCCCCGACACGGACGTACGGATCGTCGGCGACGTCGCCGTCGACCGCGCCGAGACCCAGGCCCGGAGGCACGGCGTCGGTGAGTGGGGGAGCGCGGCGGACGTACTCGCCCACGACGGCGTGGAGATAGTCGTCAACCTGACCGTCCCCGCCGCTCACGCGGACGTCAGCACGGCAGCCGTCGCGGCGGGCAAGCACGTGTGGTCGGAGAAGCCCCTCGCCGTCCACCCGCTCGAAGCACGCACTCTCCTCGACCGGGCGGCGGCAGCCGGACTGCGGGTGGGCGTCGCCCCCGACACCGTCCTCGGTCCGGGTGTACAGACGGCACGCCGGGCGATCGCCCGAGGGGACATCGGCACCGTGCTGTCGGCGCAGACCTTCATGCAGACCCCCGGCCCCGACGCCTGGCACCCCGACCCGGAATTCCTCTTCGCCGAGGGAGCCGGCCCGCTGTTCGACATGGGCCCCTACTACCTGACGATGCTGGTCTCCCTGCTCGGGTCAGTGACGCGGGTGTCCGCCGTGGGCTCCACCGGGCGCAAGATCCGCACGATCAGGGCGGGAGACCGCGCCGGAACGGAATTCGCCGTCGCCGTCCCCACCCATGTCTCGGCACTCGCCACGTTCGAGAGCGGGGCGAGCAGCCAGAGCGTCTACAGTTTCGACTCCCACCTGGTCCGGAGCGGGGTCGTGGAGATCACCGGCACGGAGGGCACCCTGGCCGTACCCGACCCCAACACGTTCGCCGGGGACGTGCGGATCACCCGGGGACTCTCCGCGGACGGCGAGGCGCGGTGGGAGCCGGTCGAGCCGGTCGGCATCGAGGCGGGCCGCGGACTCGGGGTACTGGACATGGCCCGGGCCATCCGCACCGGCGAGCCGCACATCGCCACCGGAGACCTCGGCCACCACGTCCTGGACGTCCTCACCGCCATCGACCGGTCCATCGTCTCCGGGGAGACCGAACACATCGACAGCCGGGCCGGAACCATCCCGCTGGTCCCGCCGGACCGCGACCCGTACGCGGCCACCCTCTGACCCGCACGGCCCGCTCCGGCCCCACCGGCGCGGGCCGCGGCCGCCGTCCGACGGCTCGGTCGGTGAACGGTCTCGGGAGCGGGCGGTGGGCGTCGGGCGGGTAGGGGAGTGCGCGGGGGCGTACGGCAGAATCCCACTGTGGCGTCTTTGGAGGGCTTGGCCGAACTGGAAGCGGGCATGGCAGCGCTGTCCACCCCGATGAGGGTGTACGTGGAGGCCGGGCGGTTCACCGAGCCCGCCCCCGACCTGCCGGAGCTGGCGGCCCGGATTTGCGGGCTGCTTGCCGTGGTGGCGGCGGACGAGCCCTGGCAGCGCTTCCTGCGCGGATACACCCCGCCGTCCGTTCCGGAGATCTGTGCCGCTCTGGAGCCGGTGGAACCGCACGGCGCCGCCTCGTTCCTGGCCCGGGTCGCGGCTGTCGACCTGGTCTGGCCGAGCCACCGGCACCTGCCCGCCGAGACCGCCGAACACGCGGCGGTCCGGGTGGTGTCCCTGCTCGGACCGGAGGCCGTCTGGTGGACCAACCATGACGTCGACTGCGGCGCCGTGAACGGGCTCACCCCGCTGTTCGACAGCCTGCTCGCGGGGACGAACGGTGAACACTTCGCACTGGCCCTGCAGATCGCCGACGACTGAGGTCTCGTTGACGACTGAGGTCTCGTCAAGCGGGCACACCATGCGCCGGGGTGCTCCGATCCGGTGTCCCTGCGGGAACGGGGTTCCCCGCCGCCGACCACCCCCGCCGACCACCTCCGCCGATCAGCTCTGAGCAGTGGGCCGGACCACGATCTCGTTCACGTCCACGTCAGCGGGCTGCTCGATCGCGTAGGCGATGGCCCGGGCCACCGCCGCGGGCTCGATGGCGACCTCGTCCCGCATGCGCGTGATGTCGCCGCGGACCCGGTCGTTGCTCGACGCCTCGGCGAAATCGGTGGCGATCAGGCCGGGTGAGACGGTGGTGACCCGCAGGGTCGGCCCTGCCTCCTGCCGCAGGCCTTCGCAGACGGCCCGCACGGCGGCCTTCGTGCCGGCGTAGACGGCCATGGCCGGGGCGATCCGGGTCACGTTCGTACGCAGATGGACCGCCTCACCACCCGACTTCTTGATCCGCGCGGTCAGATCCGCCAGCCGCTCGGTGCGACGCGCACCCAGAACCAGCCGGGCGCCGCGCTCGGCCAGCAGCAGTACGGTCGCCTCGCCGATCCCGCTGCTTGCCCCCGTAACGGCCACGACCTTGCCGGTGATGCCTGACATGACGGCCCCTTCCACACTGCTGCTCATGTATCCCTGCCGCCCCTGTCGACGGCAATGGCCAGTGTGCGGCGGCATTAGCCTGGTATCCAGAGTCGGCTTATTCTGGAATCAAAGGTGCTAGTGCCCATGTCGGAGAGCGCCCTGTCCGGCCCTCAGGAGCAGCGTCGTGAGCTCGTGGCCTTCCTGCGCAGCCGCCGCGAGCGCATCACCCCGCGCGAGGCGGGCCTGCCGTCGACCAGCCGGCGCCGCACCCCGGGGCTGCGGCGCGAAGAGCTGGCGCTGCTCGCCGGGATGAGCGCCACCTGGTACACGTATCTGGAGCAGGGCCGGGACATCCGGGCCTCGGACCAGGTCCTGGACGCCCTCGCCGGCGCCCTGCGCCTCGACGCGCACGAGCGCGACCACCTCTTCCGGCTCGCCGGACGCTCACCGGCCGCCGAGGAACCGGGGCCCGAGCCACTCGACCCGGAAGTGGCCGCCGTCCCGCTGTTGCTGCAGCCGCATCCCGCGTACGTGATCGACGGCACGTACGACGTGCTGAGCAGCAATCCGGCGACCGAAAGGGTGTTCCCGGGGCTCTTCACCGCGGGCGGGCGGCCGCCGAACTTCGCGCGCTGGGTGTTTCTCGATCCGACGGCACGGGGGTCCTGGTCGACTGGGAGCCCGAGGCGCGGGGGCTGCTCGCGCGGGTGCGTACCCTGGCCGGCGCCCCCTCCGGGGATCCGCGCTTCGGGCGGCTGGTCGACGAACTGCACGAAGGCAGCGCCGAAGTGCGGGAATGGTGGCCGCAGTTCGAGATCGAGCCACGCAGGGGCGGACACAAACGGCTCCGGTCGCCGGACGGAGACGTGGTCACGTACGCCTACACGGCGTTCCATGTGGCGGGGAGGCCGGAACAGACGCTCGTGATCTATGTGGCGCCGGGCACCGGACCTTGACGAGTTCCCGCGCAAGTGGCAGGCCCTCCGACGTCCTGGTGACGACTGTGCCATGTGCGCCGAGCACAATGAAGTGATCGGCCACGCCCGCCACAGCCCGGCGAACCAGTGCGGTCACAGGGCGTTTTCGGAGTGGCCGGCGGTGGGGTGACGACGGCGAGGACTCGACGCGCGAGGCACCCGTGCCGTTGAGCGAGTTTTTCGAAGTCTCAACTCATCGGCGCAGGTGCCTCATTGGTACCCCGTCCTGCCGCTCTCGACCTGCTCCATGCGCTGGTCGAGTGGGTCATCCCGCTCGTCGTCACCCGCGAGGGCGACCGTCGCCGCAAGCTCCCGCCGCACCAACGCGCGCTCGTCGCTCCGGTGCCTCCGCGCAAGCACAACCCCCTGGCCCGGACAGCCCACCGGCCTCGGCATCTCCGTCGGCACCTACCCACGCCCACACCACCGCGGTGATCGGCCTCCTCGCCGACGGGGCGCCCGGCCTGCTCAAGGTGTTGCGCACCCCGACCTCGCTTCAAAACGGGCATCAACTCGCGAACTGCCCTCTCAGAGGGCGTTTACGTAGGTATATTCCGGAAGGCGGCTTTACTCACTGCCCTGCATTGCCCAGTTTCGGGAGGTAAGTGAATTTCAGCGCCTCCTGCCGCGCAGACTCTGCAGTCCGTTTCACACGCTTCTGCCACTGGGATTCCGTCTGGTTTGATGATGCACCAGAATCTCCCGATGAACGGCGGAACGGTACCTTCCGGCCTTCCCGCGGCAACGCTGCGGCGTGAGCCAGCGCAAGCCGTACCCGAGCGACCTGTCCGACGCCCGATGGGCCCTGATCGAGCCGACCCTGACGGCATGGCGGAAAGCGCGGCTCGACCGTCGCCCCACCGGACAGCCGGCGAAAGTCGAACTTCGTGACGTGTTCAACGCAATCCTCTACGTGAACCGCACCGGAATTCCCTGGAAGTACGTCCCGCACGACTTCCCGAGCCACGGCACCGTCTACGCCTACTACGCCGCGTGGCGCGACGAGGGAATCTTCACCCAGCTCAATTACGACCTCACCGCGCTGGCTCGCGTGAAAGAAGGCCGCAAGCCTGAACCCACAGGCTCCGTCATCGACACCCAGAGCATCAAAACCTCCACCAACGTGCCCGTGACCAGCCAGGGGACGGACGCCGCCAAGAAGATCGTCGGCCGGAAGCGAGGCATCCTCACCGACACGATCGGCCTGCTCCTCGCCGCGACCGTCACCGCCGCCAGCCTCTCCGAAAACGCCTTGGGAATACGCCTCCTCGACCAGGCCAAAAGCACCTACCCAACCATCGTCAAGAGTTGGGTCGACACCGGCTTCAAGAAAACCGTTGTCGAACACGGCGCCACCCTCGGAATCGACGTCGAAGTAGTCAACAGAAACCCCGGAGTTCGCGGCTTTCACGTCGTGAAAAGGCGCTGGGTAGTCGAGCGGAGCATCGGCTGGATCATGATGCACCGACGCCTCGCTCGCGACTACGAGACCCTCGATGCCAGCTCCGAAGCCATGATCCACATCGCTTCGATCGACAACCTCGCAAAGCGCATAACGGACGAGACCACACCGACCTGGCGAGGGACTTACTAGGGCATAAGCGGCAATTCAACTACACCAAACGCCCTCTCAGGGCCGCCGCTTGGGATCCAGCAACTGCTCACGCAGCGCGGTGAGCTGGTGCGAGGACTCCACCGCCCGGGTCTCGTCGAGCGTGGCCAGCGCAAGCAGCAGTGCGTCCGCGACAAGCAGCCCTGTCAGCGATTCCGCTGTGATCCCGGTCGGGGTGTGCGGTGCGGTCAGGACCGCCTCGACCCGGTCCGCATATGCCTCGCCCAGCTCGTCCGTCACGAGTACGACCTTGGCGCCGACCGCGCGGGCCCGCTCCATCATGACGGTCAGCTCCACCAGCCGGCGGCCCGGCTGGAAGATCACCACACTGTCGCCCTGCTCCAGGGCCAGCAGCTGGTCCGCGAGGGCGAAGCCCGTCTCGGAGACGAAGCGGGCCCGTCGGCCGATCCGGCCGAGCGCCAACGCCAAGTGGCGGGCGCCCGGTTCGGAGGCGGCGATTCCGTAACAGAACACCTCGCGCGCCTCGGCGAGGGCGGTCACCGAGCGCTTCAGGGCTTCCGGTTCAGTGAGGCGCCTGGTGTGGTCGATGCGGTCCTGGGCCTCGTCGAAGACATCGGCCCAGATGGACTCCAGGTCCTGACCCACATGCGCGATGCGCTGCTTGAGACGCTCCTCGGGGGAGACGGCCGCGGTGAAGTCGTTGGCCAGCTCGCGCTTCAGGGCGGGCAACCCCGCGTACCCGAGGCGTTGCAGCGCTCTTACGACGGTGGCGTTGCTGGTGGAGCTGGCGGCCCCCAGCTCCTGGGCGCTGACGAAGAGCAGCTGCCCGACAGGAGCGCTGACCAGGTGCTGCGCAACGGCTCGCTCAGACGCGGACAGACCCTCCCATTGATCGCGAATCGCCGCGCGCAGCCGAGTCGCGCCGGCCCCATTCTCTGGAATCTCCATTACAACCATTGACTTCCGTGTGACCGACGTTACTGTTCCTGGGCAGTGCGTTCCAATCGGAACGCAACCCGTAATCGACGTTACAGGACTGTCGCGGTCCCGTGGCGCCGTTCGGAGCGCGTTCCAGAGCGAGGAGAAGCATGGCACCCCGTCCCACGGCCCCCGGGCCCGCCCGGGTCCTCCCGGTCATCGAGATCTCCGGCAGCCCGCTCCAGCGCGGCCGCCAGTACGGCGAGGCAGTGCGGCCCCAAGTACACGCCGCGCTCGGCTACTACGAGGAGGCCTTCGGCCAGTCCGCAGGCCTGACCTGGGACCGGGTCACCGCCCGAGCCGCCCACTGGCTGGAGCCAGTACGCGACTACGCACCCCACCTCGTCGACGAGATGCAGGGCATCGCGGACGGCGCCGGTGTCAGCCTGCTCGACGTCCTCGCCCTGAACGCCCGGGGCGAGGTCATCTACGACAAGTCCTTCGCACAGATGGACGCCGACGGGCGAGCGAGCGAGGAAGAGCCCGCTGAGGGCTGCACCTCCTTCGCCGTCCACGGCGAAGCCAGCGGCGACGGGCACGTCTACGCCGGGCAGAACTGGGACTGGCGGGCCGGCGTCGCCGACACCGTCGTCATGATCAGGATTGTCCAGCCCCCCAAGCCGACTCTGATCATGCAGGTCGAGGCCGGACAGATCGGCCGCCAGGGCGCCAATTCCGCCGGGCTCGCCTTCAACGCCAACGGCCTCGGCGGCCGATTCAGCGATGCGATCGGGCTGCCCCAGACCGTCGTACGCCGAAGCGTCCTGGACCAGAGCAACATCACCGACGCCCTCGATGTGCTCTGCCGAACCCGGGCACATATCGCCAGCAACGCCCTGCTCACCTGTCGTGAGGGCTTCGCCATCGACCTGGAGACCACCCCGGCCGGGCACGGCTGGATGTATCCGACCGATGGCCTGCTCGTGCACGGCAACCACTACCAGGCAGGCATTCCCGCACCGCTGGCCGCTGCCGGCTACCGGCCCATGTCGTCCGATTCCCTGGTCCGCGTCCCCCGAGCCGCGGAAGGGCTGAAGGCACTGCGCGGCTCCGCCGGCCCCGACGAGTCGCGCAGGATCATCCGTCGGGCGATGTCGGACCACCTCGGCCACCCCGAATCCCTGTGCACCCACCCCGATCCGCGCCGGCCGCTGCTCGAGCGGTGGACCACCCTCGTCTCCTCCCTGGCCGACCTCACCTCAGGTGACTATCACGTGACCGCGGGTACCCCCTGCGACCGCGAGTACCAGCACCTTCCCTGGAACCTCTACGACGGCCCGTACGGCCAGAACTGACAGGAACTCAGTGATGACGCACACCTCTTCGAGAAAGTCGGTCCTGGCCGCGGGCCTCGTCGCGGCGACCCTCGTCGCGGCCGCGGGCTGTAGCGGAGCGACCCAGAACACCGCAGGCGGCTCCCGGACCGCAGACGCGGCCACGCTCGACCTCACCCCGACCACCACGCCGGCCAAGGGCGAACTCACCAACGCCAACTGGCTCCTGGAGGACGAGCCGGACTCGCTCGACCTGGACACCCAGGGATCGAGCGCGGGCCGCGTCGTGCTCACCAACGTCTGCGAGCGGCTGTATCAGCTCCAGCCGGACATGTCGACGAAGCCGTTCCTCGCCGAGAAGGCCGAAACCCCGGACGACAAGACCCTCGTACTGACCCTGCGCTCCGGTGTCACCTTCCACGACGGCACCCCGATGACCGCCGACGACGTGCTCTGGAGCCTGAAGCGGCACGCCGACCCGGACATGGAACAGGGCGACGAGTTCGACAACATCGCAGCGATGGAGAAGACCGGCGACCGCCGGATCACCATCTCCTTCAAGGCGCCGGACGCCATGTTCTTCAAGGCACTCGCCGGTGACGCGGGCATCGTCTGGAACAAGGAACAGGTCGAGAAGGCGGGCAAGGACTTCGGAACACCGGGACACCCCGACGCCTGCACCGGCCCCTACAGCCTGAGCAGTTGGAAATCCGGCGACTCCATCACCATCGAGCGCTCCGACGCGTACTGGGGCAAGAAGCCCCTGACGAAACAGGTCACCTTCCGCTGGGCCGCCGACAGCGCCCTCGTCAACGCCCTGACGACCGGCGCCGCCGACGGTGCCTACGCCGAATCGCCCAACACGGCGGCGGCTCTCCAGGACAAGAAGGGCATCGAGCAGCACTACGGTCCCTCCACCGCCTCCCTCGTCCTCATCCCGACCGGGCGCGGCGGACTGAAGGACGCGAAGGTCCGCCGGGCGCTCTCGCTCGCGCTGGACCGCAAGGGCATCGCCGCATCCGGCTACGGCGGCATGGTCCAGCCCTGGAGCACCCCGGTCGGCTCCGGCGCCTGGGGCTACGAGAAGCCCGTCTTCGAGGCCGCCCAGAAGGCCGTCGCCTATGCCCCCGCCGCCCCGACCGCCGAGGATCTCGCCGCGGCCAAGAACCTGGTGAAGGAGGCGGACACCGACACCACCGAGCCGGTAGTGATCGGCACGGACGCCAGCCAGGGCCGTTCCGTCGTCGCCAACGCCGTACGCGCCGCGCTCCAGCGGATCGGCCTCAAGGGGCAGATCAAAACCGTGCCGACCTCGCAGTTCGAGCAGTTCTACAGTGACCCGCAGGCCCGCGCCGACATCGATGTGCTGGTCGGTGACTGGTACATCTCCAAGGCCGATCCCATGGGCTTCTACGACAACGCGCTGTCCGACTCCTCCAACAACTGGGTGGGCTTCAAGGACGCCGCGTACGACGCCAAGGTGAAGAAGGCGCTCTCCACGCTCGACGACGCCGAGCGCGCGAAGCTCACGGTCGACATCCAGAAGACGTTCACGGACGCCGCCGTCTGGATCTCGGTCGCCCAAGTGCCCTCCGTTCTCGTCCTCAACGAGAAACTGACCGGACCGCCCGCCTCCATGGCCTATCTCTACTACCCGTGGGCCGCCGAACTCGGCTCGAAGAAGGGCTGATCGCGCATGCTCGCCCGGATCTCCCGGCGGCTGGCCGGACTGCTGGCCACACTCCTCGCCGCCTCCTTCGTCATCTTCGCCGCTGTGTACGCGGCGCCCGGCGACCCCGCGGTCTTCCTTGCCGGGGGACGCGACAAGCTCTCCCCGGAGAAGCTGGAACTGGTCAGGGCCCAGTACCACCTCGACGAGCCCCTCGTCGTGCAGTACGGGCGCTGGCTCGGCGACTGCGTTCAGCTGGACCTCGGCCGTTCCTTCAAGTACAGCGACCAGGTCGCCGATCTGCTGGCCGCCCGCTTCCCGACGACGCTCACCCTCGTGGCGTACGCGACCGTCCTCTTCGTCGTCCTCGGAGTCGGCGCCGGCGTGCTCGCCGCCGTCCGCCGCGGCACCTGGATCGACTCGACGGTCGTCGGCGGCACGACCCTGGCTGCCTCCGTGCCGTCCTTCGTCTCCGCCATCGCCCTGGTCGCGGTCTTCGGCGTCCAGCTCGGCTGGTTCCCGGTGACCGGCAGGGGCGAGGGGTTCGCGGGCACCGTGCACCATCTGACGCTGCCCGCCCTGTCCCTGGCGCTCGGCGCGCTCGCCCTGATCAGTCGTGTGACCAGGCAGTCGATGGTCGACGCGGGCGCGGCCGACCATGTCGAGGTCGCCCGAGCGTCCGGCATCCGCGAACGGGAGATCGTGGTCCGGCACGTGCTGCGCAACGCCCTCGGCCCGATCGTCACCATGTGCGGTCTGGTCATGGCGGGCATGCTGGCCGGCACGGTTGTCGTGGAGACCGCTTTCGGGATCAGCGGCATCGGCTCGCTGCTCGTCGGCGCCATCAACACGCACGACTTCCCCGTCGCGCAGGCCGTACTCCTGCTCATGGTCACCGGCTACATCGTCGTGACCACCCTCGTCGACCTGGTGCACCCCCTGCTCGACCCGCGAGTGAAGGAGGCCTCCGCATGAGCGCGCCCACCCTCGACCGCGTCAGTCCGAAGACCGGGAAGGAGCGGCTTCCGGCGGGTTTGGCGATCGCCGGCGGGACACTCGTCGTGGTCGTCCTGGCGGCGCTCCTCGCACCGCTTCTCGCCCCCTACGCCCCCGATGCCATCGACCTCTCCGCGTCCCTGGTCGGCACCGGCCCGGAACATCTGCTCGGCACCGACTCCTCCGGACAGGACCTCCTCTCGCGGGTGTTGTACGGGGCCCGCACCAGCCTTGTCGCCCCGATCCTCCTGCTGGCCATCGCCGCCGTCCTCGGCGTCACCCTCGGCACACTCGCCGCATGGCGTGGCGGCTGGGTCGACACGGTGGTCTCCCGCCTCACCGACGTCATGTACGCCTTCCCAGGACTGCTGTTCACCGTTCTGATCATCGCGGTCTTCGGCGCCGGAATGACGACCTCCGTGCTCGCCCTCGGTCTCGCCTACACACCGACCGTCGCCAAATACACCCGCTCGGTGGCACTCTCCGAACGTCGCAAGCCCTACATCGACGCCTATGGCGTCCAGGGCATGGGCGGAGCCCGGATCTGTGCCCGCTACCTCATCCCCAACCTCGGCCGTTCGATCACCGGCTATCTGGTCGTGCTGTTCGGCGAGGCCCTGATGTCCCTGGCCACCCTCTCCTACCTGGGCTTCGGCGCCCAGCCGCCCAGCTCCGACTGGGGTCTGATGGTGCAGGAGGGGCAGGCAGCCGTCGTCCAGGGCGCGCTCCTGCCGGCCCTGGTGCCCGGCCTCGCCATCGCCCTCGTCGTGGTGTCCTTCAACGTCGTCGGGGTCTGGGCCGCCGACCGACTCGGCAGCAGGAGGTAGCCGCATGCTCCTCGACATCGAAAACCTCACCCTCGAACTCCCGGGCACAGCCCGGCCCGTCCTCGACCGTGTCTCCCTGCGAGTGGCAAGTGGCGAAGTGGTCGGCCTGGTCGGCGAGTCCGGCTCGGGCAAGTCGACGACCGCCAGGGCGGCGCTGCGTACGCTCCCCGACAGGACGGCTGTCTCCGGTTCGATCCGCGTCGACGGCACGGACGTCCTCGCACTGACCGGCGACGCCCTGCGCCGGCACCGGGCCCGTACGGTCGCGATGGTCCACCAGGATCCGCGCTCCGCTCTCAACCCGGTCCGCCGCATCGGCGACTTCCTGGTCGAACGGCTGACGGGGACCGGGCTCGACAGGAAGGCAGCTCGTACCCGAGCCGTCGAACTCCTCGACACGGTCGGCCTCTCCGACCCGGAACGCCGGTCCCGCCAATACCCGCACGAGCTCTCAGGAGGCATGCTCCAGCGCGTCGTCATCGCGGGTGCGCTGGCCGCCGAGCCAAGGCTGCTCCTCGCCGACGAGGCGACCAGCGCCCTGGACGTCACCACTCAGGCCGAGATCCTCGCTCTCCTGCGCACCCTGCGTGCCGATCGGAGCCTGGGGCTCCTGTTCATCACACACGATCTCCAACTGGCCGCTGCGTACTGCGACCGGGTGTACGTGATGTACGCGGGCCGGGTCGTCGAGGAGCAGCCCGCCGGTGGCCTCTTCGACCGGCCCCGCCACCCGTACACGAAGGGGCTCCTGGCCTGCTCCCCGACGCTCGGGGAGGGGCAGCGGACGATCCTCCCGATCCCGGGGCGCCCGCCGTCGCTCGCGGACGCGTTCGGCGGCTGTGAATTCGCCGAGCGCTGTCCGGACGCCGAACCGGAGTGTTCGACCTGGCGGCCCGAGCCGGTGCCGCTGGACGGCGAGGGTACTGCGACCTGTCGCCGCCTGCCCGTGCTGCTGCCGGGCACGGGCACTGAGAGGAGGAGCGACCGATGACCACCACGACAACGAAAGCCGCACCACTGCTGGCCGTGGACGGACTGCGCAAGACATACGGGCTGCCCGGCGGAGGCCGCCTCACCGCTGCCGACGGCATCACCTTCACCGTCCCGGCGGGCGGTTCACTCGGAATCGTCGGCGAGTCCGGGTCCGGCAAGACAACCGTGGCCAGGATGCTGGTAGGTCTCGTACGTCCGGATGCGGGCAGCATCTCCGTCTCCGGACGGTCCCGCGCCGCGCGTACCCCGCGCGGCCGGGAGGCCCGGCTGGCACGGGCCCGGGAGATCCAGATGGTGTTCCAGGACCCGTATGTCTCCCTGGACCCCCGGCTCACCGCCCGCCAGTGCCTCACCACGGCCCTGCGTCTGCACGGCCGGGAGGCGACCGTGGCCGACGGGCTGCTCGACCGGGTGGGGCTCGGCGCCCGGGAGGCGGAGGCCAGGCCACACGGCCTCTCCGGCGGCCAACGGCAACGCCTGGCCATCGCAAGGGCGCTGGCGGTCGACCCGAAGGTATTGGTCCTCGACGAGGCAGTGGCCGCGCTGGACGTCTCGATCCAAGCGCAGATCCTTCAGCTCCTGAGCGAGATCCGCCGGGACACCGGGGTGGCGCTGGTCTTCGTCAGCCACGACCTGGCGGTAGTCCACCACATCACCGACGAGGTCGTGGTGATGCGCCGCGGAACGGTGGTGGAGCAAGGACCGACGGCCGAGGTGCTGGCCGGTCCGCAAGACCCCTACACCCGGCTCCTGCTGGCCTCGGTGCCACGAGCCGGCTGGAATCCGGCGGATGCGGTCAATGCCCGGGCCGCCATGGCCTGAGCCACTGCCCCGGCGCACAGCGGATGACGCAGGACTCGTCACTTCTCCTCCCAGCCGAATGGAAGTCCACCGTCACGCGCTCGCCCCGGTGCGCAGCCCGGCATCCGCTGCCCCGGCGCCGGCCAGGTCCTGCCTGACGACGCACTTATCCACATCGGTGAACAGCGGTGTCCTCTTGGGATTCGCGCACCCACGCTCCCAGGAGGGCACTGCGTTCAGCCCGCCCTACCGTCCCAATGGCACTCACGGCCGCCCGACGGGCACCGCGTCGACTCCGGGACCGACCCGGTCGACCTCGCCTCGGGAAGGACATTCCCGCCCAGACCGGCCTGGTGTTGCCGGGAACCCTGCCGCTGTCCTCCCGCCGGTTCTTTCGCCAGGGCCATCGACCTCGTGGCAAGGCCCGGGTGTCCACCCCGTTCACCGTCTGGGACCCTCTCGGCCTGTCGCCGCACTCGCAGTTCAAAGGCTTGGGCCGGCTGACGGACAGCTCCTTGAACGCCCGTCGGGCCAGTACCGGCGGCTCGTCACCGACCGGAGCTACGAGCAGCAGCGGATCCTGCCGGATGGCCGGAAGATCCATGTCGACGGCGGTCGGCGGCCGGCGGAACTGCTGGATCTGGAGGCACGGGTGTCCGCTGCAGGGGTGTCCAATGAATGGGGTGCCGCGCATGTGAACGAAGCGCGGTCCAAGGCCCTCCCCGAAACCGGCGCCGGCGGGCAGCTGAGGGCGTATCACGTGCCCGACAACGGCAGGAGTGGAATGAGTTTCATGGCCGCGGTGATCGCAATGCTGGAAGAGCTCAGGGGCCTCGCCCCGCTGACCGCAGAGGGCGTGGCGGCCCGGTTCTCGGCTCGGAAGTGGACGCCCGGGGGCAAGCCCCGTGACGGTGTGGAGACGTCGTGGGACAAGGACGGCGTCGGAGGCTGGATCCAGACGCTCGATGGTGGGGCGGTCTTCGTCTCGTTCGCCGTCTGGATCCGCGACGTCGACGAGTCGGGCTACTTCGACGACCTGGATGCCGTCTACGAGCAGGGGGAGCAGGTGCTGGCCGACTTCCTGCCCGAGATCGAGGAGTCCTCTCTCGCCGGCCACCTCGTCGAGGCCGAGCAAACGGAGGCTGACAGGGACGAGTTCATCAGGGTGCAGAAGTGGACCCTCGACGGCCGGATCCTGACCGCCGGTGTGATCCAGCAGGACACCGACCTTCCGGTGATGGTCGTGGTGGCGCTGGAGGAGCCCGGTGCCGCCTGAGCCACTCCGCGCACACCAGGAAGCCCGCGCCCCACCGGGGGCGCCTGTGCACCGGCCGACGGACTTACGAGCCGTTTTCCCGGCGCATCGCCGAGGGCCGCTCGATCGCGACGATGCTCAGCTGACCGGTCCCGTCATCGCGTGCGGCCGTACCGTCGGTTCAAGCAGCGACAACGTCCGCTGCTGCGCATCGAGACCGACGCGGATGCCGACCGGCATCGGCAGGTTCGGCCCGGCATGTCCGAACTCGACGTTGCCCAGGGCCGGGATGTCACGGCCGCCGAGGACGTCGAGGACCATCTCGGGGAGGCTCGGGGACGCGTTGGGCGTCTCAAGCATGCCGGAGATTCGATCGAGGATGCCGCAGTGCCTCAGTGTCTGCAGATAGCTCCACACGTGCGATGCCAGGCCGCCCATCTCCTCCCAGAACAGCACCGCGCCGTCGAACCACTCAAGCGGCAGCGCGTAGGGCGTCGCCTGCACCAGCACGATGCGATTGAGCAGGCCGCCGATCAGGCGCCCTTCGGCACCCAGGACGCCAGCACTCCCACGACGGGGTGGTGGGCAGCGCACCGATCGCCTCAGTGCCGGTCAGCAGCGTCGAGTAGAGCCTCTCAAGTTCCGCTCTGCGCGCGGCGGGCGCGGCCTGCCACGCCCCACCGAGACCGGGCGTGGCCAGGTCGGTATGGAACCCGACCAGACCTGTGCGCGCATAGAGCACCAGATGCAGCAGCGAGGTGTCGCTGTGGCCGAGGATCGGCTTGGGGTCGGCAGCGATCGCCTCGACGTCGATCAGGTCGAGATAGCCGAGCGCCGTCTGGCCGCCGTCATGCGCGATGATCGCGCGCACCTCAGGATCGCGCAGGAGAGCGTTGAGCTCCTCGGCGATCTCCACCGGCCGAGCCGCGCTCCACCAATGGTGCCGACCAGCCTCAAGGAGCGGCGACCGACGCACACGGAATCCCATACGCTCAAGCACGACCACCGCCTGTTCGAGGTCGGGCTCGTAAACGGCATGGAGCGGCCCGGACAGCGACGCGACAACGACGAGATCTCCTGGCCTCAGGGCACGAGGCCGAAGCAGTTGAGGCAGTGCGGAACCGGTCACCGACGCAGTCTCCCGACGCGCCCGACAGCACGCCACACATTTACCGAGACGATCCGGCCCGCACACCCCGGCCGGTCCGACACATGCGGTTCGTCCGGTGCCTGCTGAGCGAGTTGCTGCCCGACTGTGCCTGAGCCCGAAGCCGCACGAAGAGCCAGACGCTGGAGCCGGTCGCGCTCAGAGCCAGGCGCTGGAGCCGATCGTGCTCCTGGACTGGCGGACACCGGCTCTGCGGCAGGCGTCGGCGAACGCCCGGCTCGTGTACTGGGCGCCTCGGCCGGTGTGTACGACGGCCCCGGCCAGACTGCCGGGGCACTGCCCGGCGGTGGCCGACGCGTCGGTGACAGGCCCGGTGCGCGTGTGATCGGCAAAGGCCCAGCCGGCCCGGCAGTTCAAGGTTCCGGCAGACGAACCGCACCGCCCGGCCTCCATGTGGTTCGAGGTTCTCGACGCCACCGGGCACGGGTCAGAGCTGTGGCAGGGAGAAGGGAACATGCCCGGTGGCACGGCCGGTGGTGTCGAGCAGTCGTCCCATGCGCTTGCGTGAGTGGAGGACTACGGTGCGGTCGTTGACCCGCAGACTCGGGAAGCGCTCCGCGAGCTGTGCTTCGAAGGGGTCGATGGCGTGCAAGCCGCGCAGCCAGACCATCACGAGCAGGTTGTCGGAACCGCTGACGGACACGGCCAGGCGGACTTCCTCCATCCGGGCCAGCGCTTGGCCCGTGCCTTCGAGGTGGGTGTGAGGGGTGGCGGTGCGGTAGAGCACGACCGTCGAGAGCCCCGCGAGGGGATGGGCCAGATCGCAGCGGAAGGTGATGTCTCCGTCCCGGATCATCCGCAGAAGACGGCGCCGGGCGGTGTGCTCGCTCATCCCCGCCGCGGCCCCGAGACCGCTGTAGCCGAGGCGTCCGTCGCGGCCGAGGGCTTCCAGGAGAGCTCGGTCCTCCGGCGGAGGCAGGTGGTGCATATGGGCGCTGTACACGGTCGGACGTGCGGTGCGCGGAGTGGAGAGTTCCGCGTGCCCGGCGGGCTCCATGGCCCGCATCCGCCAGTCACCGCCCTCGCTGTACAGCGTGATGCCGAGGCGGGTACGGGTGGACCGTACACCGTCCAGACCGCCGATCAGGCCATGGACCGAGCGGCCGAGGGCAGGCAGATCGGCTGCGGCGACGGACGCCAGGAGGTCGAAGTCGCCCGCGGTTTCGTCGACGCTGAAGACCCAGGGCATGTCGGCCAGGGCGATGCTGACGGATTCGAGCGCCCGCGGCCGACACCGCACCTCGACATAGGCGACGGTGGCCGACTTCGCCGCGTCGTACGCGGTGACCCAAGCCAGGCCGTTCGCGCACAGCCGTTCCCAGCGGCGCGCCGCCGTGGTCGCGTCGACGCCCAGTGCCTGGCCGATCCGGGACCAGGGCGCCCGGGGAGCGGCCTGGAGCGCGTCGACGAGAGCCAGGTCCAGTTCGGAGAAGAGCGCGCCGGGACTCGTGTCGCGGGAATCCGGCACCACAGCTCCCTCCACAACATTTTCCTGCAATTCTCCAGGAATTCCTGTCACGGAACGGATCGTAGGGGCACTTCCGGCCGATGCCCAGTTTCGGCCACAGCGATGAGGAGTGCCGCGTGTCTGCTCCGTCCCCGCAGTCCGCCCGGAGAACCGTCCGGATCACGATCGTCCTGCTGTTCACCGCCTGGCTGGTCGACTACGCCGACCGACTCGTCATCAACCTGGTCCTGCCCTCCCTCGGTGCCGAGTTCGACCTGAGCCGCGGGCAGCAGGGGCTGATCGTCTCCGCGTTCTTCCTCGCCTACGCCCTGTGCCAGATACCCGGCGGGATGCTCACCGACCGATACGGCGCGCAGCGGATCATGATCTGGGCCCTGCTGGCATGGTCCGTCTTCACCGCGCTGACAGGCTTTGCCTGGTCGTTCGCCGTCCTGCTCGTGATGCGGTTCGCGTTCGGCGCCGCCGAAGGCGTCTTCCCGCCCGCCGCGCTGAAGGTTCTCGTCGAGCGGACCACGCCCGAGGAACGGATGGGCGCCAACGGTCTGATCATGAGCTCCAACGCGGTCGCCGGCGTCCTCACCCCACTTCTCGTCGCTCCGCTGATCGCCGTCTTCGGCTGGCGCTCGGCGTTCTTCTCGACGGCGGCGCTCGGCGTCTTCGCCCTGATCACGGTACGGATGTGGCTCCCCGCCCCGCTGCCCCGCACAGAGCCGGAGACCCGCACCGCCGGCCGACGCACGGGCGGAGTCCTGCGACTGGGCGTGATCTGGCGCTTCAGCGCCATGATGTTCGGTTACAGCGCGATCGTGTGGGGCCTCAACACATGGGTCCCGACCTATGTCAGCGAAGTGCACGGAGTCCCCCTCGCCTCGGCCGGAGCCCTGGTGGCGATCCCGGCCCTCGCCGCCGCCGGCGCGATCATCGTCGGCGGTCGCATCTCGGACCGGCTCGGCGGCCACCACCGCAAGGTCATCGTGCCCAGCATGACAGTGGCCGCCGCCGCGCTGCTCCTCATGGCCTTCTCGACCTCGCTCACCGGCTTCGTCGTCTTCGGCACGCTCGCCTCGGTCGCCGTCTCCCTCTGCTACATGCCCGTCCTCGCCGTCCCACTGGGCGGACTGGCGGCCGAGGACGTCGGCGTGGGGAGCGCGGTGATCGTCTTCGGCGGCCAGGTGGCCGGCATGGCCGCCCCGCCCGTCATCGGCGCGCTCGCCGACGCCTTCTCCTTCAAGGTGGCCTTCGCCTCCCTGGTGCTCGGCGCGGCCATCGCCACCGTCATGGCTCTCCTGACCCCGCAGGACGCCGCCTCCTTCCGGACCGCCACCGGCGTGTCCGACCTGCCCACCCCCGTAAAGGACCACTCATGACCGCCGCATCCGTCGCACCTCTGCTCCACGGCCTCCCGGACCGGCTGCCCGGCCTGTGCGCCGTCTACGAAGACCTGCACGCCCACCCCGAGCTCTCCTTCCAGGAGTTCCGCACCGCCGGAGTCGTCGCCGACCGGCTGCGGGAGCAGGGCTGGGAGGTCACCGAGGGCGTCGGCGGCACCGGCGTCGTCGGGGTCCTGTCCAATGGCGCGGGCCCGGTGGTCCTGCTCCGCGCCGACATGGACGGACTCCCGGTCAAGGAGGCCACGGGGCTGCCCTACGCCTCCCACGAGACCGCCGTCGACGACGAGGGCAACGAGGTGCCCGTGATGCACGCCTGCGGCCACGACATGCACGTCACCTGTCTTCTGGGCGCGACCGCCCAACTCGCCGCCGCCGGTGCCAAGTGGCGCGGCACGGTCGTCGCCGTGTTCCAGCCCGCCGAGGAGATCGGCGGGGCACCGGCAATGATCGAGGACGGCTTTCTGGAGCGCTTTCCGCGCGCCGACGTCTGCCTCGGCCAGCATGTGTCCCCGGCCCCCGTCGGCTTCGTCGGCACCCGTCCCGGACCGGTGATGGCCGCCTCCGACAGCCTGCGGGTTCGCCTCTTCGGACGCGGCGGCCACGGATCCACGCCCGAGACCGCCGTCGATCCGGTCGTCATGGCCGCCGCGGTCGTCATGCGCCTGCAGACGGTCGTTTCCCGGGAGGTGGGAGCGTCGCAGACCGCCGTCGTGACGGTCGGCTCGATCCACGCGGGCACCAAGGAGAACATCATCCCCGACACCGCCGACCTGCGGATCAACATCCGCTCCACGACTCCCGCAGTACGAAAGAGGGTTCTGGCGGCCGTCGAACGGATCGTCCGCGCCGAGGCCGCCGCCTCCGGCGCCCCGAAGGACCCCGAGATCACCGGGATCAACTCCTTCCCCGTCACCGTCAACGACGACCGGGCCACCAGCGCCGTACTCACCGCAATCGCCGAAGTCCTCGGCGGCGAACGGGTCTTCACCCTGCCCCAGACCCTGACCGGCAGTGAGGACTTCGGTGTCTTCGGCACCGCGCTCGCAGTCCCCTCGGTCTTCTGGCACTTCGGCGGCGCCGACCCGGCCCTCTTCCAGCACATCAACCCCGCCACCCTGCTGACGGACGGCCTGCCCGGCACGATCCCCGCCAACCACTCTCCGTACTTCGCCCCCGTTCCGGAGCCCACGATCAGGACCGGTGTGACGACGCTGCTCGCGGCGGCCGCCCACTGGCTGTGCCCCGAGGACGGCCACACCGTCGACCGTCGGGAGACGTGACGTGCTCCTCGCCCCGGACATCACAGATTCCCTGCCGGAGCCGCCAGCAATTCGATGCTCCGGCAGGAGGAGAGAACGAAGCGGCCCGGGCCAAGGCACGGCCGCGAACGCTGACCGCCGACCGGCGTGACCAGGCCACGGGACCCGGGGCCGCGAAGGCGACCACCACCGTGCCGGCCGGCCCTGAACCGCGGGCAGTGCCCCTGCACGCGGGCAACCGGCCAGTCCGCTCCGGCCGTGACGTGGCCTCGGCGGAGCACGACGCGCCGCGCGTCGAGCACCGGCGGTTAGGCGGCATCGTCCACGGCTTCCACAGCGTCGGCCACCTCAGCCCTGCCGCCACCGGGGCAACGGCCTGGAACCACACCGCCCGCGAACGGCTGATCGGCTGAGGCCTGCCTGCGTCGCCGCGAGGCAGTTCCTCCCTTCCCCTCATACGAAAAGGACTTCCACATGAACGCGCACGGCTCCAGCACCCATCTCGCCTACCTCAGCGCCACCGAGGCGCGACGACTCTTCAACGCCCGCGAACTGTCTCCCGTGGAACTGATGCGCGCGGTCATCGACCGCGCCGAGCAGACCGAACCCACCATCAACGCCTTCACCGAGCAACTCTTCGACGAGGCACTCGAACAGGCCCGGCACGCCGAGAACCGCTTCCTCGGCAAGAACGGCCTCACGCCGCGCCCGCTGGAGGGCATCCCGGTCGCCACCAAGGAGAAGCACGCCATCGCCGGGCGCTCTCTCACCGAGGGATCGCTCGTCAACACCGGCAACACCGCGACCGAGAACGCTCCGGTGATCGACCGCATCCTGGACGCGGGCGGCATCATCCACGCCCGCACCGCCACTCCCGAATTCTCCATCGCCACCTTCACCCACAGCCGCCTGTGGGGCGTCACGCGCAATCCCTGGAACCCCGAGTTCACCCCCGGCGGCTCGTCCGGCGGCGCGGGCGCCTCTCTCGCGGCCGGCACCGCACTGCTCGCCTCAGCCTCCGACATCGGCGGCTCCACCCGCATCCCCGCCGCCTTCACCGGCACCGTCGGATACAAAGCCCCCTACGGCCGGATCCCCGGCGTCGCACCGCTCTCCGCCGACCACTACCGCGGCGACGGCCCCATGGCACGGACCGTCGACGACTGCCTCACCTTCGCCAACATCCTGGCAGGCCCCGACCCACGCGACCACGTGTCGCTACGCCCGAAGCTCATCCTGCCGACCGAGTACGAGGCGGTCGCGGGAATGCGCATCGCTCTGTGCGTCCGCCTGGGCGCATACGACGTCCACCCGGAGGTCGAGGCCAACACCCGCGCGGTCGCCCGCGACCTCACCGATGCGGGCGCCGTCGTCGAGGAGATCGAACTTCCGTGGACCAAGGACGACCTCCTCATCAGTCTCGCGGCACACTTCTCCACCATCTTCGGTGCCCTCGTCTCCGAAATCGAAGCGAAGCACCGCGACCGCATGTCGACCTACGCGACAGCCTTCGCCGACACCATGGCCGCAGCCCGCGAGCGCGTCACCTACCTCGACGGCCTGCGCGTCGAGACCCGGCTGCAGCGCGAGCTGGGCGAGGCGATGGCCCCCTACGACGCCCTGATCTGCCCGACCACGGCCGTCCCCGGACTGCCCGCCGGAGACGACCTCCTGGGCCGCCTGGTGGTGAACGGCGTGGACCACGGGGAGCCCCTGTGGGCAGCGATGACCGTCCCCTTCAACATCAACAACCGCTGCCCCGTCCTCAACGTCCCCAGCGGCCACTCCAGCTGGGGCCTGCCCACGGGCCTCCAGATCGTCGGCCACACCTACGACGACCCGACCGTCTTCCGCATCGGCAAGGCCCTGGAGCAGCTGCGCCCCTGGGCCTACACCCCGGAGCACCGGCCGACCGCCCATTCGGCAACCCTCACACCCTGAGGCGCCTTCCGCGTTGCAGGCGACGGTGGGCCGGCCGGGGCCGACCTCCATCCATGGAGTCGCGACCGGGCCGGCCCCGTACAACTCGGGTGGCCAACGCCCGCCTTCCCGCGCGTTCCTCCGCCGAGCCCGACCGACCAGCGCATCCCGAGCGCATCCAGATCCGCACACTGTTGCTCGGGCGTCCGATGTCCGCTCGCCGTAGCTGTACGAGAACAGGGCCGAGTCCGGAGAACACCTTCCGGTTGTTGTTGCGGTGACAAACCATTGTTCCGCGGGTATTCCACCGATGCGGCCGCGCTCGCCGACCGGAGGGTGGTCCGACACGGATCCGGCGGAGCCGAGGGTCTTCCAGCGCGAGCGTGTGTCATCCAGGTCACCGGGGGATTCCTGAAGTCTCCCGGCGGACCGACGGCATCGGGCCGCACCGGTTCCCGCCCACCCGGTGGCGGTCACCGGTCCCGACCCCCGACGAATGCCGCGCCCCGGGTGCCCGACGGACGGTACGCACTCCATGGCAACCGTCCGTCAGCCCGCCGATGCGGGGAATCCGGTCCGGCCGCGTGTGCGGATCGGGCCCGGAGCCCGGACTTCGGCAGGTCTACTCGGGGCGAGGCGTAAGCGATCTCCGCCGAGCTGGGCTGCAACAAGCCGGATCCGCGCATGTACCACCACGCCAGCACCGCGCTTGGTCTGATGCCCACGCAACGCCTGTTCATCGACGACGATCCCGACCTGGTTCAAGCGGCCCGCGACCTCGGATATGTGGGGCGAGCGCTCGTCCGGGACTCCCCGCTCCCGGACGTTCCTCCCGTCCCGTCCATCACAACTCTGACGGAACTGCTGGAGCTTTTCTGACCACAGGCTTCGCTCGAAGGGTCAGAGACACCGCGAGTGGGATGCCCTGTCCGTCGGCGAGCACGTGATGCCTGCTGCCGGGCCGCGCTCGGTCGACCGGGCCGGGGCCATTTCCGGGCCCCGCCGAGCGGCCCTGACGCGGGAGGAGTCGATCACCGCCCGTGACCGGTCGAGCTGTTTCGCCGTCCGAAGCCCGGCGGGCAGCACGACGTGGAGCCGGTGCCGGACGCCGGCCTCGCCCCTGACGCGGTGCGCACCGTGAGCTTCCTGATGTGTTCGGAAGCCGCCGACCGGGCCCGAAAGCCGCAACGGCCATGAGGAGGCGGGCAGCTGCAGCAGCCGTCACCTACCTCTGAACGCTCGCCGACCGAGGACGCTCAATTCCCGTTGTCGGCCCCGTGCGAGTCGTCCCACTGCGCGACGGGTGCTCGCCTCCGCGCCTCCTCAAGTGGGATCACCGCGGGGCGGCCGGCGGGCCGCATGTCTCCCAGTACGCGCCACAGGCACGGCAGCGGCGGATCTCCACCCAGTTCGCCGCGGTGACGATCGCGACGCTCTCGTCGCGAAAGCCGTCCAGGCAACAGGCGGAGCACATCTCGCAGGCACCAGTTCGCATCGCCGTGGACACGTCCCCGCCGGGTGGGCATCGGGTGTCCGGCCGTTGGCCGGCCCACGCGGCACCGCGTCAGCCGAAAACCGTAGTGATCCCCGACGACGCCGACCACCATCTCGGGTGCGGTGATGATCCGACCGCTCACGCCTGCTCCTCCTCCTGCGCTGCGGCCAGGCTCGCCTCGATGGCCTCCTCGTCCGACATCCTGCTCCGCGTCAGGTCGCGCGAGCGCCAAGGATCGTCGTTGCTCGTCCAGGTGCGGTTGATTGCCTCCTGCAATCGGGACAAATATGCCTCACCGTCACGTTCGTACTGCTGCACCTCGGCGGCCTCCAGGCGGATCAGCCTCGACCCTTCCACGGCGCTGTACCAGCAACGCGCGTTCATGAAGAGATGCTTGCCCATGGCAAACAGGACCCAGGTGCTGCCGTCGGTCGCGATCTGTTCCGGGCGCTGCGCTGCCCGCGCGATCCGGGCGGCATCACCCCACCGCTCGACCAGTGGGACCTGCTCCGGGGTTCGGCGACAGGCGTCGTTGAGCGAGACGTACTCGAAGGTCGGGTCCGCGTCGCGGTGCAGCGCGAAGAGGATGTGCCGGTGGCAGATCGTGCATCCCAGCTGCGCCGCGACGTGTTCCATCAGTCCGGAATCGTGCAGGCGGAGCATGTCGTCCAGCGCCACCCAGTTGTGCGCCTGGCGGAGACGGCCGGCGGCGACCCCGTCATGCAACGCTGTGATCGTTGCGTCCACGTCCACGTCCACGTCGACGCCATCGGACGCCGATGTCGTCCTGATCAACATGTCCGCGCAGCCAGGGCAGCGCTCGTCGGCAGGATCGGTCTTGGCGTACGTGTCCTCCGCTGTCATCTGGATGAGTTTCAGACGACCCGGCGCATCCTTCTCGGCCCACGCGTCGTAGAAGACCTTCACGAACCCGCCCGCGACGGGGTAGGTCGCGTTCGGGCCCGTGCGTCCGACGATCGGTTCACCGAGTGCCTCCTCGACCTGGCTTCTCGAAGAGTCCCGGCTCAGCCCGGGGATCAGGGCACTGAGCCCGGTGAAGCCGCGCGGCGCGGCCGCGGTGGGCTGGACATGGAAGAGGATCGCCGTCACCGCCCCGTCCCGGAGCATGATCTCGCCGCCGGAGCCGAACGTCAGATACCGGTCGTGGTGTGCGGGCGCACCAACCTCGAAATCGCTGACCACCGGGTCCGAGCCGAGCAGGCCGATGGCACGCTGCACGACGTCGTCGCACTCGGCCATCAGAAGGGCGTCGTTGTACGGCTCGAAGGCTTGCCGCACCGCGGTTGCCCGGGCCGCTGCCCTGCGTTCCGTCTCCTGCGCACGCCGGGCGCGTTCCGCATCGTTGGTGATCAACGACTCGACGCCGAACCACAGCCGCTTCTCGAACGCCGCCCGATCCCGAGAACGCGTCAGATCGGCCTCGCACAACAACGCCAGTGAATCCCGAAGACCGCCCAGAAAACGCTTGTTCATCATGGTCAAGTACTGCTCGACTTCGGAAACGGTGCCACCGAGGATCGTGTCGATCACCCGTCGGCATTCTCCCGGCGGACGGGCCGGGGCGGCATCGGGGTGAAAGACAGCGAGTTCACCGAAGAGTACGGCGAAGACGGCCCAACGCCGAAGTGCGCTGCGCTCTGCGGCGGCGATGTGTTGTGCGGTCACCGCGAAGCAGAAATGATCTTCCCGTTCGTCCCGGGCGACCCACACATTCAGCGTCCCGTGACCGTCCCTATGGACGTCGATGAACGGCTCGTCCCCTCCCGGGTCGGGCAGCAGCCACAGCCGCCGTACGCCCCTGCCGGGCGCTTGGACCTGTGGGCCTCGCCTCCTGCTCATGGCTCCTCCTCGCGCATTTCACGCTCGCACTGCTTCTTCTTATTCGCGAGATTCCGCTGTCCTTTGTGCGAGGTCCCGCTGTATCTGTGGCGTCTCGACCATCCGTGCCGGCGCCCAGAAGGCCGCCGCCACGCTCTATATCGTGCCAGCGCCACCCCGTACGGTTCGACGAGATCCTCGCCTGTCCGTCCGAGCGGCTCGGCGCGCGCCTGCTCGTCGTTGATGCCCCCTCCACTCCTTCATCGGTGCGAGTCGGACAGCCGCCCAGTCGGCATGCCGTCCCGAGACCGGGGAGAACCTGAGCGTCCGGCAGATCGGCGGGTGGGCAGGTCTGTCCAGCACCGGCTCCGTTGTGCCGCTGGGCGCGTATTTGGTTGTGATCAGTAGGCGGTCCGGGTGAGGAGCTTGAGCCGGTTAAGGTGCCCCCGAAGCCAGGCATGAGGGGGATCGCGTTGGAGCGACGGAAGTTGATCGGGATCGGGGCGGGTCTGGCGGTCCTGCCCGCCTGGTGGGCCCTGCGTCAGGTGGCGAACGGGGCCAAGGAGGAATGGCGTACCGACACCGCACCGTTGGAGCGGGCGTTTCCGGTGCTGGGGCCGCTCGCCGACGCCAAGTGGGTGAGCAGCCGGGACAACGAACGGGACGTACCTTCGCCGGAGCTGGTGATCTCGGGCTTCGCCCGGCTGACACCGGGGACACTTGCCGAGCTGACAGCGGCCCACGCCTTCGTCTCCGAGGGGCCGGCCGATGATTTCTCCTCGTGGTTCGAGAAGCCACTCAGGAGCGAGGGGCCGGAGAATCCGCAGTGGGTCCGGTCGCAAGAGCTCGACCGCGACGGCAGCGGCTACTCCACCAGCCTGTGGTTCGACCGTCGCAGTGACACCGTCCGCTTCTGGGCACTCAACCCGTACGGCCAGGGCGCGTAAAGGGGTGTGACCAATCGGCGGCACTCGTCCTCGTGGCGGGGCTCGGACCGCTAGACCTTCTGGAGTGACGCGCATGCAACTGACGGACAAAGAGCGGGAGTTCATCTGACCGTTCCTGTCGGTCGGTGAGTACGGCCCGCACGCCGAGCGGTTGCGGCAGCGGTTCGAGGGGTGATCCGGTATTCCAGGACCGGCGGGCAGTGGCGGGAGACGCAACCGCTGGTCAGGGCACAGGTGTGTGTGCAGGCGTCCACCTCCAGCGGGACGATGGTGGAGGTGACGGCGTACTTCGGGTTCACCTGCTCGGGCTGCTCGGACCACGGCCGTATACGCACCATCACCACCCCGGTCTCAACCCCCTACGCGAAGAAGATCCTGGAGCTACCGGAAGCCGGAGCGGCGGGGGAGGATCTGGATCCGATCGTCGCGGAGACCGTCACCGAGTCGTATTTCACGGAATGGGGCACCCGGGCCGATCGCCCGCGCGCGGATTTCACGCACGTCCAGCCCGTAGATTTCCAGCTCTGACGCTGCCCAATCAACGACCTGCTACGAACCGCATTTGTGAGCCGAAGCACGATAGGTGCCGCATAGGCAGGTTTGTTGTCGCAGAGGCCGTCCCCATGTCTCGCCCTACTGAGCCGAAGCGCGATGGTTGACACGAGGGCACGCTTGTTGTCACTGAGACGGCGACTTCGAGGGAGGCGTCGGCCTGTGCTGCGGCGAGAGCCCGGACCTGGGTAACCGGTAACGTTGCATCAATCGCGTGACGGTGTGGCGCTTGGCGGGACAGCCCGCGTTGTCCAGCGGGTGCGAGACCGGCTGCGGAAGCGCGCTGGCCGAGCGGAACGCCAGTCGTACCGAGGAGCGGAGGAGTCTGACGGGCCGAGGTCCATAGATCATCGTGTCCGTAGCCCCGGGTCCTGACGCTATTGTTTTCTGCTGGCCACGGACTGAGCAGTTCGACCGAAGCGCTGGCGCGGCGACACCGAAGTGCGGCAGCTGGGGGAATGGGCATGGAGGACAGAGGGACAGCGGAAGTGCGCCGGGAGCATGCGTGGGCCGAGCGGCTGACGGAAGGCGTGACCGTCGCCGTGGCGTTGGGCCTCTCGTTCTACCTACTGGCGGGCCCGGCAGTGTTCTTCGGTACGACCACCTGGCATCTGATCACCGACACCGGCACCACCGCGTTCAGCCGGTTCTTGGTGCCAGTGATCTTCCTCGCCCTCGTGGCGCTGCCATTCCCCTTGACCCGCGTGGTGTTCCGTTCGGGCAGGCGCAAGGGGAAGAGGCGACTGACGGCGGCGGTCCCGGCGGCGCTGACGCTGCTCGGCGGGTCCGTCGTGCCCTTCGCAGCTCTGTGCATCATCTTCGTGTACGCGGGCTGAAATCCGGCTACGGCGGGTCCGTCAGACGTTCACAAAGACGGGCGTGTGGTCACCGGGGAGCGCAGCGCTGCACCTCGGTAAAGGGGTGACAACTGCGGTGCCTCATTTTATGGAAGATCGCAGGTTGGCGTAACCCGGCGGTGACAGCTACCGTGCCTCGGCACAATTCGTGAGCCGAAGCGCGATATTTTCCACAACGGCAGCCCTACTGTCACCAAGGTCGACGGCAGAGGCAGGGTACCGGGCAGGAGGTAGCGTTCCGGCATGACATCAGCGCCGTCCCGGTTTCCGCCGTATCCGCTCCGTGGCGTGTGCGTGCTGCATCAGAAGCAGAACTGCGCGCCACATTTCGCGGAGATAACGGTGGATTTCGAGCCCGCAGCCGAGGGTTTCGCCTTCGAGGTGGCCCATGGGCTGACGGTGGAGTACGAACCTGCCGAGGACCTGCCACGCTTCTTCGCGGCTGCCGCCGCAGGGATCGAGGAGCAGCTCAGCCTTCCCGAGCACGGAGTCGTGGCCGCCACTCGGGTGGTGCTGCGCCATGCCCGTGCCGATACGTTCGGCTCTCACGAACTGGCGTTCAAAATCGCAGGCTATCTCGCCGCCCGCAAGGCTTTGGAGCGGGCGGGGCTGGCCACGACTCCGAGCGGCGCGCCTCGCGACGGCGGATAGCTCAATCCGCACCATCAACCGGACCAACTCAAGTGACACCAGCCGTGCTGTGGGACGGAGTGACGAGAAGCGCGCCGAGTTGGTGACGACGTCCTCGCTTCGACCAAGCGAAACCACAGGTCAGCACTGGTATTGGTGACAGCTTCCGTGCCTCGGCACAGCGGATGAGGGGCATTTCCCTACCTCGTCGGTCAGGCCCTTGGCCTTGGCCTTGGCCGGGCGCGGGCCACCTCGATCCCGTGCCGCTCGCCGAGCGGCACCCACACCTTCGCGCGCGGGCTATCAGCCCGGAGGCGGAGTCCGGGGCAGGGGCAGTCGTCATAGCCGCTCGTGGTAGTACGCCGCCAGCTCAGCCTTCGGCTTGGCCTCGAACGCTGCCGTCTCGGAGGCCTGTTACTCGTCGCAGTGGCGCACCTGCTGCCAACGGGCGGTGTTGTAGCCGATGCACCGGCATCATGCCGGGGGTGTTGCGTCGGACAATGGAAGAGCGGGACTACCTGGGCGGCCCCGCGTGTTCTACAGCGGGTCGGTCCCGCACATGCCGCACAGCCGCTTCCGGCAGCCCCGCAGCCGTAGTTCCTGCGCGGTGTACAGGTTGGGCAGGCGGGACCAGTGGAGCCCACCGGCCTTACGGGCGTAGGCGCGTGCGAGTACCAGCTAGGGTCGCCCGTATGGCTGAGCCCTCCTTTCTGACCGCTGTCCGGGAGTCGTACGACAGGGTTGCCGCCGACTACGTCGAACGCGTCCCGCCTCCAGCCGAGATGGACCCGCTGTCCCGCGCGATGCTGGCGTGGTTTGCCCCTGCGGTTCGCCGAGGGCTCGATGACCGCCCTGGAGACGGGGGACGACGAACTCGGCGGCATCCTGGCCTGGTATTCCACCCGCCACACGCCCCCGCAGTGGCTGCCGGCGGTGTTCGCTGAATTCCACCGCGCGCTCGCGCCCGGCGGCTTCCTTCTCTGGGGAGACTACGTCGGCGATAAACGGCTACAGCCGACCCACGGCTATGGCCGTCCGGTGTCCTATGAATCGCACCTCCTGCCTCTGGACCGCATGGTCGGCTTGCTGGGCCAGGCCGGGCTCGTCGTCACCGCGCGATTGGAGCAGGCGCCCGGCGGACGGGTGAACAGACCGCACGCCTGCCTCCTGGCCCACAAGCCCGAAAGGCCCTGACAGGGTAGGTTCCTGCGGCGAGGCCGCCGGTGCCGGGTCACTGACGATCATGGGAGGCGGGCGGTCAGGCCGTGGGGTTGAGAGGGCGACCGCTCCAGCGGATGTCTTTCACGCTGCGGACCCGGGAGCGTTCCCGGCGCTGGGCGGCCAGGACGTCAGGATGGCGGGCGTTCTGATTGCGCCAGTACAGGTAGCGGTGCAACACGCGGGTCCGAACCGTGTGGTTGGGGTGGTTCGAGTTGGCGAGGGTGAACTGCGGCAGCGGCTCGAAGTGCGCCTCGATCGGGTTGGCCCATGAGGCGTTGGGCGGCGTGACGCACAGCTGGACCTTGTTCCTGGCCGCCCACCGGCGGATCTTGCTGCCTTGGCGGGCGGAGAGCTTGTCGAGGATGACGTAGACCGGGGCGCCGTCCGAACGGGCCCCCGGCTGGTCTTGAGTGTGGCGACACTGCGGTCGGCGCCCTCGCGGCGCCGGTTGACACCCCGGAGAGCGTTGTCGCCGACCGAGTAGCGACCGTGGAAGTAACGCACTCCGTGGGTGCGGTGGCAGGTGGCCGGCAACCGGTCGGGCCTGCCCTGCCCCTCAGGTCCCGGCGGTCGCTGGGATGCCGAGCGGCCCGAACTCGTCGAAGGCGAAGGCGAAGGTGCGGTCGGGTCGCTCGTTCAGGGCGTACTCGATCCGGTCGAGCTTCGCGTCGAAGTCCGGGGCGATGGACTCCTTCCACGTCCTGGTGCGCGTGTGATGAGTTGTCGAGATTGCTTCCGCTGCTCGCTCCTACTGCTCGCTCGTGGAGCTGAAGGACGCTTGGGCAGCGTTCTCCTGTGCGAGGGCCTCGTGCCGGCTGGTCCAGTCGATGTTGTGCCGCAGTGAGTCGAATTCGCGTTGCAGGGTGGTGTCGGAGGTGGTGCGGGTGTCGGTGCTGATGGTGACGGGCAGTCCGTCGGCCAGCAGTGGGGTGGCGGGGTGGTCGGTGAGGCTGCGGACGGCGCCGGTCTGCACGTTGCTGGTGGGGCACATCTCCAGCGCGATCCTGTCGGTGCGGAGCCGGTTCAGGAGTGCGGTGTCGGCAGTACAGCGCACGCCGTGGCCGATGCGGCGGGCGCCGAGGATGTCGATCGCCTCCCACATGCTTTCGGGGCCCGCGGCTTCTCCGGCGTGGACGGTGCAGGGCAGGCCGGCGTTGTGGGCGAGGTCGAAGGCGGCCCGGTGGGGCTGGGCGGTGTACAGGGTCTCGTCGCCCGCGAGATCGAGACCGGCGACGACGTTCCGATGCCGCAGGGCGGTCTCGGCGACGGCGAGGCTTTCGTCCGGGCTCTGGTGGCGCAGGCAGCACAGCAGCAGCCCGGTGCTCACGCCGGTGGTGGCCCGGCCCTGGGCCAGGCCTTCGGCAACTGCTTGGACGGCTCCGTCGGGGGTCATGCCATGGCGGCCGTGCAATTGCGGGGCGAAGCGCACTTCTCCGTAGACGACGCCGTCGGCTTTCCAGTCCTCGATCAGCTCCCGGGCGGCCCGGGTGAGCGCGTCCGGAGTCTGCAGGACCTGCAGGGGGAGGTCGATGTAGGTCAGGAAGGTGGTCAGGCTGCCGCAGTGGGCCGGGGCCACGACCAGTTCCCGGACGGGCCGTCTCACGGCGATGCCCTGTTCGCGGGCGAGGTCGGCGACGGTGTCCGGGCGGACGGAGCCGTCGAGATGGCAGTGCAGTTCGTAGCGCGGGATCCGCGTGGTGGGAGTGCTCACGAAGCCGATCCGGGTCGGAGGGCGGGGGCAGCCGTGTCGGTGAGCGGCGAGCCGGGGAGGGGAGCGGTGACGGTGTCGAAGAGCAGCTTCTTGAAGCCGGTCTCGTCGACGCGGCGGACCAGGGTGATGTTGGGGGCGGGAGCGGACATGCGCCGGTCGATGATCATCTGTCCGCGGGTGTCGTCGGTGACGGAGATGTCGACGTGGACCCGTTCCTGTTCGGTGACCAGGCTGGGGTCGAGTGCTACGGCCATGGCTACGGGGTCGGGCAGGTCGTAGCCGGTCAGTCCCGTGACGTCGCGGGCCCAGTCGTTCACGGTGCGGTTGATGCGGTGCGCGAACGTGGCCATCGGGGTACCGATTTGTTCCAGGCGCTGTTGGTCGGACGGGGTCATGACGGCGTCCTTGCGGGAGACGTCCCACCCGATCCAGGTGACCTTCTCGGGCGTGGCCGCCCGGGTGACGATCCGGGCGGCCTCGGGATCGGCCCAGACGTTGAACTCTGCGGTGGGCGAGACGTTGCCGCACAGGTCGGCGGCGCCGGCCATGCAGTACACATGCCGGTAGCGGGTGAACAGTTCGGGATCACGCATCAGGGCGGCGGCGATGTTGGTGAGCGGGGCGAGCGTGACCAGCGTCAGCTCTCCCGGATAGCGGTGGGGGGAGGACAGCAGAGTCTCGATCGCGTGGGTGCGATGGCAGGTGGCAGTCGGGTCGGGCAGGCCGATGTCGCCCATGCCGTCCTCGCCGTGTACGTGCTGCGCGGTGGAGAGGGCCCGCGTCATCGGGCGGGCACAGCCGGGGTGGACGGGGATGTCGGTGCGGCCGGCGGTCTCGAGGGAGATCAGTGCGTTGCGGGTGCCGGTCTCGACGGGCACATTGCCCGCCACGGCGGTCACCGCCCGGATGTCGCCGAGTCCGCTGGCGGCAGCGAGCAGCAGCGCGACCGCGTCGTCGGATCCGGTGTCGGTGTCGATGATCAGGGGAATGGCAGACATGGCCGTGCTCCATTCGTGCGAGTCGTACGGGATGGGCGAGGGCCGGCGGGCCCGTATGCGGACGAGGCCGCTCGGGCGGGGTGGGGCCTCGGGCTCCGAGAGCGGTGACGCGAGGGCACCCGCGGTGGCGCCGGTGGCTGCCGCTCGGGTGAGGGAGTGGTCGTGAGCGTCGTCTGCGGCGAGCACGCCGCAGACGACGTCCCCGGCGCCGGTGGTGCCGACGACGGTCATGGAGCGGGGATGTACTCCCACCGCCCCTCCTGAGCAACCAGGTTGCTGGTGGCGGCGGGCCATGGCCTGATGGCCGCCTTCCCTCCGGAACCCTCCCTCACGGAGGTCTCCAGCACAGTCTCAGCCGGGGAGGGGAGGACGGGACACAGCAGGATTCGGTCGATGTTCACCGAGCCCACGGCCACCACCTGGCTTGCCGGGAATTCGTTTCATGCTTTATGTCTAATCGTTTAGATGAGAGGATGCAAGGGTTATGAAGAAGCGAACGGGCAAGGCCCCGACCCTGATGGACGTGGCCCGCGCGGCCTTGACCTCGACAGCGGTAGTCAGTTACGTGATGAACAACGGCCCCCGGCCGGTCGCGACCGAGACCCGCGAGCGTGTCCTGGCCGCCGCGGCCGAGCTGGACTACCGACCCAACCGGATCGCCCGGGCTTTGCGCTCGCGGACCACCGGTGTGGTCGGCCTGATTCTCGTCGACGCCTCCAACCCCTATTTCGGCGCGCTGGCCCGGCACGTCGAGCGGGCACTGGACAGATGCGGAAAGCTCACCCTGATCGGGAACGCCGGATACTCCCCGGACCGGCAGGAGCACCTCGTGGACAAGTTCCTCGCCGCCCAGGTCGACGGGCTCATCATCGTCTCCGCCGACGGGGGCGCCGACGTCGCCACCCAGGCCGAACGCGCCGGCGTCCCCGCCGTATACGTCCACAACCAGCCCGAGGACGGGCAGGCCCCGTCAGTGACCGCCGACAACGAAGCCGCCGTCCAGCAGGCCGTCGCCCACCTGCGCGGCCACGGACACACCCGCATCGCCTTTCTCGCCGGACCACGCGACGCCGGACCTGTCGGCCGACGTCGCGCCACATGGGAGGCGGCGCTCGTCGGCACCGGCGCACCCCTGTTGCGTTGCCAGTACTCCCGTGCCGCGGCAGCGGCCCTGACCGGGCGTCTCATCAGCGAGAACACCATGCCCGCGGCACTCATCACCGCCACCGACGAACAAGCCGTCGGCGTCCTCGCCGGAGCCCGGGCTCTCGGCCTGACCGTTCCCGACCAACTGGCCGTCATCAGTCTCGACGGCACCCCCGACAGCGCCTACACCGCTCCCGCCCTCACCGTCACCCAGCAACCCCTGGAGGCGATGGCGGCTCAGGCTGTCGACCTGCTCCTCAGCGGCGAGGCCGCGCCGTCGACCACCTTGAGGGCTCCCCTCGTGATCCGGAGCAGCTGCGGGTGTGAAGCCACCGAATCCTGAGGAACGCTCCGGACGCTTGTCCCGTCGGTGTGGCAGTGCAAGGACACTGCCACACCACCCGGAGCGCGGCAGCGGCGCCGCGGACCGGGCGGGGCCCCTGAGCACCCACCGCCTGTACCGCATGGGCCGAAGGCCCAAAGGACCGACCGGCCCCGACACTCCGAGAAGAGAAGCAACTGGCGGTCCACCAGCGCCACTGCGTCAAGTTCCGCCACCCGGGCCGCAGCCCAATGGCTGACCACGCCCACCCCCGCCTGCTGAGTCGGCCCGGCTCATGAGAACGGCGTCTTGACCGAACGGGCAGACACACGAGCCGCGTGATCCTGCGGTTCATTCCGCAAGTTGCTACGGGCTCCTGTCGACCGACGGCGAGCGCGGCGATCCTCGGTCGCCAGCCTTCGCCCGCGATGTCCTCGGCCGGCAGGTCGCCCGCGAGGAAGATCAACGCTGCGCCCTCGCCGCTTTCCTGGACGGTTGGGACGCGGCGGGCGGAGGGGGAAGGGGCCGATCGGCGGGCGCCAAGCGGGCTCACCGGCCGACGCCCTCGGCCACCAGCACATGCCGAGTTCATCGAGGTCGGCGCGGCGTCGTTCTGGGAGCTTCGCGGCGCGTTTGTGGACGTTTTCGAGCCAGGTGCCGGGCTTGACAACCACAACCACCGGCCCGTCAGCAGCGTTCTGACGGCCCGACACCGCCACTGCCGACTCCAGTGTGCTCTGCGTGCTGCGGGGTAATCGCAGGAGCCCGTTCCGGGCGTGGAACTGCCGTGCTGCTGCCGGGTTGACCGCCCGCTTCGCTTCCTGCGTCTGCTTCACAGGCCGCTCAACTGCTGTACGGGCAGGAGCCGTTCCCACCCGAACTGCTGCGCGTTCACCCAGCGTCCGAGGTCTTCGTCCTGGACGACGACGTCACCGTCGGCAGTGGGGGAGTGTGCCGTCGGCCTGGAAGTGGTTCTGGACGAGGTGGTGGCAGCGCTGCCACCGGATGCCCCGGACTGGACACCGTCCCGAATCGATCGCGTCCAGCTCGTCCCGCCCCGCGCTTCGGTCATCGTGCCGGCCGCGGACGGGACGGGAACCCCGGCCACACGGAACTCCTCGTTCTCCCGTGCCTTCAGGGCCGCCGCCCTCGAGTTCTTCGCCCACACCGATCGGCTGCCCTTCCCGCACCGTGGTGGTCGGCGGGAGGAAGTGCCCGTGCACCGCGGCGTACTCCTTGGCGACGGCGACGCGACGGCGACGGCGACCCCGTCCGCCCAGGCCGCCTCCTGCTCCGACCACACGATCAACGGCGATCACCCACCCCGAGGCCGTGATTGCGTGCGACGGAGCCGTCGCGCTTGAGGGTGCGGATGATCGGGGCGGTCTCGACCGTGTCGATGCCCAGGAGAGCGCCGATGCGGTCGGAGAGGTACGCGTAGAGGGACTCGTCGTCGGAGCAGAGGACGTTGGCCAGGAGGTTGGTCCGTCCTGTGGTGGCAGCGGCGTATGCCACTTCGGGATGGCCCGCCAGCGCGGCGCCGGTGGCGGCGAGCTGCGAGGGCTGCACAGACATCCAGATGACGGTGCCGGCCGCGTTGCCCAGGAGACGCTCGTCCATGTCCAGGACGAAGAAGAGCGCTCCGGTCGCACGCAGGTGCGCGATGCGGCGGCGCACCGTCGATTCATGGCAGCGGGCCTCGACGGCCAGCGCGGCGTGCGACGCGCGGCCGTCGCGGTTCAACGCGGCGAGCAGGACGTGGTCGAGATCGGTGAGTTCCACCGGTGCTGCCTGGGCGTGAGGGGGCGGGTACGAGGACGCGAGTGCGTCCATCTGTTCCCGGCTCAGCGCGGAAGTGGGACCGTCCCAGGTGGTCGGGCCGCCCTTGAACAGCCGCAGCATGCGGTGCGCGGTGATCGAGGTGACGCGGCGGCTCGAAGGGAGTCTGTCCATCAGCAGTGCGTCCCGGTCGCTGTCGCTGTGGACTGCGAGGTGGCAGATGATCTCGGTGCCGCCGGAGGCGAGCTGTACCCATCGTGTGTCTTCGCGCTCGGCCAGTGCCCGGGCCAGGCCGAGCGAGGCGCTGGGGACGCACTGCAGCCGAAGCGCCCACACGGTCTGCCCGACGGGACGGGGATTGAGCCGGCCCACGACTCGGAGCCCGGCCGTCTCACGCAGCCGGGCGTAGCGGCGGGCGGCCATCTGGTCGGAGACGCCCAGCACCGATGCAATCCGGCGCAGTGGTGCACGGCCATCAATTTGTAGTGCATTGATGAGCTGGAGATCGATGTATTCCACGCATGCCGACTCTATCTCGCGCAATATCCGGCATGCGTGTCCGTGCTCGTTGCGCCTGGTCCGGGCCGGTCCGGATCCTGGCGATGCAGGCCCGCGCGGTGACTGTCCTCGCGAAGCCGCCCCCCTGTGGGCGGCCGCTCCATGCGCAGCCGCCGCCGTCACGAAAGAGAAGAGGAGGACGGGAGGCACGGGCATATTGCCCGGCTCCCCGACGACACATGAACGCATTCCGTGACCTTCGGCAGTACATCGACCACATGACGCAGACGCTCGGGAAGGACGAGGTCCTCCGGATCGACGGCGCGGACCGGGACCTGGACATCGGCGGTATCACCGAACTGATGGCGGAGAAGGAAGGCCCCGCGCTGATGTTCGACAACATCCCCGGCTACCCGGCGGGGCACCGTGTGTTCACCAACTTCATGGGAACCGCTGCCCGGACCGCCGTGGCACTCGGGCTGCCCCACGACACCCCGAAGCTCGACATCGTGCGGGCTTGGAAAGACCTGAGCAAGCGGCTCGAACCCATCCCTCCGGTGGAGGTCGCCACGGGCCCGGTACTGGAGAACGTCCTGGTCGGCGACGACGTGGATCTCGGCATCTTCCCCACGCCGCGGTGGCACGACGGGGACGGCGGCCGCTACATCGGCACTGCCTGCATGGTCATCACCCGCGACCCCGACAGCGGCTGGGTCAATGTCGGCACTTACCGGGCCTGTGTCCAGGGCCCGGACCGGCTCTCGTTGTGGATGCTCGGCAACCGGCACGCCAAGGCGATCGCCGAGAAGTACTGGAAGCGCGGCCGGACCTGTCCGATCGCGGTGGTGGTGGGCCAGGATCCGATCCTTTCGACAGCCGCGGCGATCGCCGCGCCGTCCGGGATGTCGGAGTACGACCTGGCGGGCGGACTCCGCGGGCAGGGCGTCGAGGTCCTGTACGCACCGGGCAGCGACCTTCCGGTCCCGGCGTACGCGGAGATCGTGATCGAAGGCGAACTGCCCCCGGTCGAGGAGGAGTCCGTTCTGGAGGGACCCTTCGGGGAGTGGACCGGCTACTACACGCACTCGGGCCAGGAGACCGTGGTCCGGGTCGACCGCATCATGCACCGGAACGACCCGATCATCTTGGGCGCCCCGCCGATGCTTCCGACCGTCCCGGCCGGTGACCAGGCCGTCCCGCTGTACTCGGCATCGGTGACCTGGGACCATCTGGAGGCCTCCGGCGTCCAGAACATCAAGGGTGTGTGGGCCTACGCCCGCCAGCTCATGGTGGTCGTCTCCATCGAGCAGACCGGCGCGGGTGACGCCATGCACGCACTGCTCGCGGCGGCCGGGCGCAAGCGGACCGGCGGCATGGAACGGTACTTCGTCGTGGTCGACGAGGACATCGACATCACCGACATCAACCACGTCCTGTGGGCGATGTTCACCCGCGTCGACCCGTCCGAGTCCATCCAGGTGCTGCGCGCGCCCACCACTGCCATCGACCCGCGGCTGTCGCCCGACAAGCGCGCCGCCGGCGACCTGTCGATGGGCATCGTGCTGATCGACGCGTGCAAGCCGTTCGCGTGGAAGGACCAGTACCCGGCAGCCAATCGTGTCGACGAGGCGACCCGAGACGAGTTGCGCGAGCGCTGGGCGGGCGTCCTGTCGATGTAGCCCGGCACCGCAAGGGAGGGGGCAGCGCGTCCCCTCCCCGTAGTCCGTTCTCTTACGCCGCACGCCGCAACAGGAGCCCGCCGTGACAACCGCTTCCCCCACCCGCCTCATCGTCGGAGTCACCGGCGCCACTGGGGCTCCGCTCGCTGTTCGCCTGCTGGAAATTCTGCGGGAGGTGCCGCAGGTGGAGACCCATCTGGTACTGAGCACCTGGGCCCGCTCCACCATCGAGGTGGAGACGTCCCGCACCAGCAGGGACTGCGCGGAACTTGCCGACGTGACACATAAGTTCGGTGATCTGGGTGCCACGATCTCCTCCGGCTCCTTTCCGGTCACGGGCATGGTCATCGTCCCGTGCAGCATGAAGACGCTTGCGGCGGTACGGCATGGCCTGGCCGACAACCTGATCGCCCGCGCAGCCGACGTCACGCTCAAGGAACGCCGTCCGCTGGTCCTTGTCCCCCGGGAAACACCGCTCAACGAGATCCATCTGGAGAACATGCTCGCCCTCTCCCGCATGGGAGTCCGCATCGTCCCCCCGATGCCGGCCTTCTACGACATCCCGAACGGCATCAGCGACCTCGTGGACCACATCGTCATGCGGATCCTCGACCAGTTCGATCTCCCGGTGGGCACCGCGGACATCGCGGCGCGGTGGCAGGGCCTGGCCCATACGCGCAGTCGCGGACCCGTGCAAGGAGTGGAACGGATGCAGCGGCGCAGCCAAGGAGACGGCGGACGCCGGTAGCCCGGTCGACGGGGCTCGGGACGCCCTTGAGCTCTGGCAAGGAGCGAAGCCCTTCGCTCCGGGGCGACCTCCGAGTGCTATTCACCGTAGTTTCCACGGCAGTTCAATTAACTGCCCTCGGATCACTTCTCAGCCGTTCGGCACCCGCCCCGGAACGCTGTTGACGGTGAACTCGGTCGCCTCCACCTGTGAGGGATCCGCCATTGAGGAGTGCGACGTACACGTAGCGAAGAGAAACTACTCCGCAATGCCCCCGGACGGCACCCAGAACGGTGCCGCCGGCGATCTGCTCGCCGGTTTCTGCACGAACAACCGCATGATTGACGGTCCGGAGAACGGCTTCATCGTCAGGACCGACCGACTGAGGATGCGGGCTCGCCCCAAGTACTGCCCTTTGGGGTGAGCCCGCTTTGTCACTGCTGGAGCCAGAAGCCGACGACGTACTTCTCCACGCCGTAGGCAACACCTTCTTGCTCGGACACCTGCTTGGCCTCGGCCCTGCCCGAACAGCTCAGCCTTACCCGCCACCGGCCCGGGGCGCTCAGGCTGATCAGATCGGGCAAGCGGCCATAGACCGTCGACCAGACCGCGACATCCCCGGTAGCCGACTCAAAGTCGACCTCGTCCTGCTCGCCCCAGGGCCCGCCACCCGTCTCTGGCTCCATGTCCCAGACCCGCACCCGCACCTCGGCGTCGTGCGTATGCGCGCCGCTGGACACATCGATCCTGCGCACGTGCTGAGTCAGGAAGCCGCCTCGCTCATATGCCTGGTTGTACGGCACCGGGACCGAGCTGTCGTCCGAATCCTGGAAGGCGAAGCTGCTGAAGGAAACCCGCACGTCAAGCGTGTCTTCTCGGACCAATAGGGCCACGAAAGCACTCCATTCCTCATCCGGCGGGAAATATCGAACGAAACTCTAGTCTCCAGCTGCAGACGGCGATCTTGCTGGTCGGGGATGTGGTCAGGAGGATGGATCGATATCCGATCGCCTGAGGCGGTCGCCAACTGGCAGGCTGCTTCTATGGATCACGCGGAAGTACTGCTCATCGGGGGGCGGGCCGGTGTCGGCAAGACGACGGTGGGGTGGGAGGTTTCGGCGTTGCTCCGCGCCGTGGCGGTCTCCCACGCGGTCATCGATGGTGACTTCATGGGGCAGGTGCATCCGGCGCCGGAGGGGGACCCGCACCGTTCGGAGATCACGGAGAGGAATCTGACGGCCGTGTGGGAGAACTTCACCCGGCTCGGCCACTGCCGTCTGATCTACACGAACACCGTGAGTGTGCTGCCTGAGGCGACCGGCATGTTCGAGCGTGCCGTGGGTGCGAAGGTGCGTATCACGCGGGTCTTGCTCACCGCTTCCGACGTCACCGCCGGCGAGCGGCTGGCCGGCCGGGAACTCGGCTCGGAGCTTGAGCAGGAGCTGGAAGGCGGTGTCCGTAAGGCACGGCTTCTGGACCAGCAGGCCTGCGCGGGGACCGTGCGGGTGGCTACAGACGGACGGTCTGTCGTGGACATCGCGCGCGAGGTTGTGACCGTCACTGGCTGGGCCGGGAAGCACGCCGCCGGGCAAGCCCAAGGCGACCCTGGGCCCGGAGCGTGCGCGGGGTCAGGCCGAGGGCGCGGCGAAGGGAGCAGGTGAGGTGGCTCTGGTCGGCGAATCCCGAAGACAGCGCGATGTCCGCGATGCTGGTGTCCGTGTGGAGCAGGGCGTCACGGACACACTCGACGCGTTGGCGCAGTACGTACTGATACTGGGTCTCGCCGGTCGCGGCCTTGAATATCCGGTTGAAGTGGAACGTGCTGACCCCGGCGACCTTCGCGAGTTCGTCGAGCGTGATGCGCCGGGACAGGTTGACGTGGATGCAGTCCCGCAGCTCTGTGATGCGCCGCGCGGGCACGCCGCCGTCGCGTGCGGGGCGTCTCCAGGACGGGCCGCATCACGATCACCCGGCAAAGTGTTCCGCATCCCCCGCCCGCATCCCCCGCCCGTATCGCCTCCCGATTACGCCGAGCACCCTCATCTCGGTCAAGGGAGCTGAGCACTTCCGCCGCACTGTCCTGAGCAGATACGGGCGTACGCCGACAAGCGGACGCCAGCCAGGCCGTGCTCGACAACTGGTCGCATCACGGCACCGCTCCCGGCCGGCTCCGGAGCCTCGCCGGCCTCTTGATCGAAATCCATTGCGACTGCGACTGCGACTGCGACGTCGCACTCGCTGCCGAGCGCCCATCACCTTCTGTGTCGCGTGGTTCGTTCGGTATCGGACACCGAACGAATGAAGGCGATCGTGCGTGAACGCAGGCCTTCGCGGCGTGCCTCGACGTGGTCGTCGACCGGGAGACCGAATCCTTGGCGGATCGGCTTGGCATTCACCCTGACCGCACAGTCGAGATCGGTGCACAGGAGCAGACCGAGCGCGTTCAGGCGTTCGCGTTTGTCGCGTGATGGGCGTCGAGCGGTGAACAGCGAAACCTCGTTGAACCGGCGGGAGGACCGGCACAGGTCGCACATCACCGCGCGCGATCCGAGTGCGGCTTCATTCGGCGCCTGCCGCAGCAGCACTCCCAACGCCTGGCCGTCGGCTTCGGTGACGAGGTAGGCGAGCTTTGGAGCGCGCAGATCCCGCCACCCGAGGTATTCGATCCGATGCCACCGGACGTCGTCGAACCAGATGGGAAGCCGGACTCTCTTTTCGGCGGGGTCCCGGTTCACGAACGCGCCGCGAACCTCTTCCCTGGTCATGGGGCGCATTGCTTCTCCTGACGAGCTGAAGGAATTGTGGACGTGGAGACATCGGTGTTCTGTCACACGACGTAGGAAGGCGGGGCTCGGCCACAGTGCGAGTGGCGTGCGACGGGCGGTGCCGGTGTCCCGCAGCTTTGAGCGCCAGACGTACCAGGGCCAGTGCGTGGACGGCGCCGGCGATGCGGTTGGCGCTGAGCACGCCGCGGCCGTATCTCCACCCGCCTTCGACGGGCGCTGCTTCCCGGTGAGCCAGGACCTGAGCGTGCGGTCGAATCGTGGCGTCCTGCGACCGCAGATCTACACCGTGGGCTTCGTGGCGGGCTGTTCGGCATTGTCCTGGCCGCCGTGTCCTGTCGTGTGCTCCGGCTCCGCTGCTGGGGCAGCCACAGAGCCGGGCCGTTCGGCACCGCGGAGGAGAGTGGTGATCAGCATGGCTCCGCCCGCCGTCACTACGACGGCGACGACCGCGGCGATCCGCATCTCGTGGCTGAAGGCGTCGTAGGCCACCTTGCGCAGAGCCTCTGCGGTCTGGTGCGGCAGGGTCGCGGCGGTGTCGGTGGCGCCGCCGAGGGTTTCCGCTGCCGCCGCCCGCTGCCCGGGGGTGAGGCCGGCGGGGGCCTGCGACTCCATCTGCGAGCGGTAGACGGCGGTGCCGATGCTGCCCAGGACCGCGATGCCGAGCGCTCCGCCGAATTCGGCGGAGGTCTCCGCCAGAGCCGAGGCCGCTCCGGCCCGCTCCGGCGGTGCGGCGGACAGGATCACCTCCGTGACCACGGCGGACACTCCTCCGATGCCGATGGAGACCACGGCCAGGGCGCTCACCAGGTGCACGATGCCCGAGTCGGTCCGGATCAGCGCCACGGCGATGTAGCCGGCGGCTGCAATCGCCAGCCCGGCGGTCATCACGTTCGGCTTTCCGATACGCGGCGCCATCGCCGTGGCCAGGGCGATGCCCACGGGCATCACGAGAAAGGTGGGCAGGGACCACAGGGCCGACTCAAGCGGGCCCATGCCCAGGACGAGCTGCATGAACTGCCAGTTGAACAGGGAGAATCCGACCATCGCGAAGGTCGCCAGGGCATCGATGAGCAGCGGCACACTGAACCGGCTGGTGCGGAACAGCGCGAGGTCGATCACCGGTTGGGCTGCCGTGCGCTGGCGGCGGACGAACAGGGCTGCCGCGCCCAGTCCGGCGGCCGCGCACAGCGCCCCGGTCCAGCCGAAGCCATGCGCCGCCGTCGTCTTGAGGCTGTAGATCACGGCGAGGACGGCTGCCAGGGACAGCAGGGCGCCAGGCAGGTCGAAGCGCCCCGGCTCGGGGTCGCGGTACTCGGGCAGCAGCAGGGGTCCGAGGACCAGCAGCAGGAGCATGACGGGGACGTTGATCAGGAAGACCGAGCCCCACCAGAAGTGTTCGAGGAGCAGGCCGCCGATGATCGGGCCGATGACGGCGCCCCCGGCGAAGCCGGCCGTCCAGACGCCGACGGCGGTGGCCCTCTGCCGTTCGTCGAGGAACATGTTCCGGATCAGGGAGAGGGTGGAGGGGGCCAACGAGGCTCCGGCGACGCCCATGAGGGCTCGGGTCGCGATGAGCATTTCGGGGTTGGTCGAGTAGGCCGCCAGGACCGAGGCGAGGCCGAAGGCCGCGGCGCCGGCCAGCAGTACTCGCCGCCGCCCGATCCGGTCTCCCAGCGTGCCCATCGTGATGAGCAGGCCGGCCAGCAGAAAGCCGTAGGAATCCATGATCCACAGCACTTGCGAACTGCTGGGCCGAAGGTCGGCCGACAGCGACGGGAGCGTGACGAACATGACGGACATGTCCATGGAGGCCAGGACACACGGCAGTACCAGGACCGCGAGTCCGATCCACTGCTGGGCATTGGCTCTCTTGTTTCCTTGCGTCATGTCCCTCACTCGTGCTCCCTTGGTCGACGGCTGTGACAGAAGGGCCGTAATCAATTACGTCACACCGCGCGTACTTAGTACGCGTCACTGGTGTACAGCATACGCGCGGGGACGACGCTGGTGACAAATGCATTTCGAGTGCGCTGTGTCTTCCGTCGATCCCACCCGCCTCGTCGGCACGTTAGAATTTCGTCACACATGCAAGCTGTGACGAAAAGGGGTGCGGTGATGCCGGAAGAGGTGGTCTGCGGGGCCTGCGGGAAGGATCTGGAACCTGCGGAGCGGGGCCGGCCGCGACGTTTCTGCTCCTCCACCTGCCGGACGCGGGCCTACCGGGCGCGAAAGGCGGAGGATGCGACGGAGACGAGCAGCACGGAGAACGCGGAGAACGCGGAGAACCGCGTCCCGGCGGACGAATCCGGCACGCCCCATCTCACTGCCGGGCGCATCACCCAGGCCGGGATCGCCATCGCGGACGCGGAGGGGCTCGACGCGCTGTCCATGCGGCGGGTCGCCACCGACCTCGGCGCGAGCCCCATGGCGCTGTACCGGCATGTCGCGTCCAAGGAGGAACTGGTGGCCCTGATGGTGGAGGCGGCGCTGACCGGCGCCCCGCTGTCCGACACGCCGCCGCGGGACTGGCGGCACGGCCTCGAACGGGCCGCCCACCGCGACTGGGAGCTGTACCACCGTCACCCGTGGATCCTGTCGAAGGTCCTTGTGACGACCCGCACGCACTCCAGCCGGGCACTCGCCGCGGACAGCGAGAGCACCTTCTCCGCATTCGACGGACTCGGCCTCGACCCCGCCGACGCCTTCCGTTACATGTTCATGTTCGCCTCCTACGTCCAGGGCGTGGCCCTGACCTATGTCAGCGACGTGGAGGCGGAACGGCAGGCTCGACGTACCAGCCTGCGCACTGCGAACGGCGCGGACGCTGCGCGCAGTTCGCTCTACGCGCCCGGCGCGTACCCGCGGCTCGGCCCCGCAATGCGCGCGGGCGCCGACCCGTGGGACCTCGACGCCCTCTTCGTCTCGGGCCTCGCCGGCGTCCTCGACGGCATCGCGGCCGACCTCGCACGGCGCGGCATCGGGTAGAGGACAGGGCCTCACCCACTCGTGCCGAAGGCCACGCCAGGGGACGCCCTGACGGACAGGGACGCAGATGCGGGTGAGTGGGGCGGCGGCGGTGCGGGCCGGTTGCACCGCCGGGCGAGGACAGCGTTCACGCGGTCGGCCAGGTCGAGCTCTCCTGGCCGAGGCGGCGGCGCTTGATGGTCATGTGACGGGATTCGGCTCGGATCCGCTGTCCAGGCAGCAGCGGACGAAGTCCTGGATGACCGGGTTGCCGTCGTCGGTGGGGGACCACGCCACCGCGAGCCGGCTGGGGCTGACGCCGCTGACGGGGCGGTAGGTGATGCCGGGCCGGGCGTAGAAGCGCGCGGAGGAGGCGGGGGAGAGGGCGACGCCGTAGCCGTTGGCGATCGCGCTGAGCCAGTCGTCGGGCTGGTCGGCGACGGCTCCGATGCGGACCGGGTGCCCGTCGCGCTCGTCGGCGGCGAGCCAGTACTTGCGCCACTGGCCGGTCTCCGCCGGGGCCGCCACGAACGGTTCGTCCCACAGTTCCCGGAAGGGGATCACGTCGCTCGCGGCGAGCGGGTGTGCCGAGGGCAGCGCGACCCAGCGGGGCTCGGTGAGCAGGGTCTCCACCCGCATGTGCTCCTGGCCGGGGAAGGGCAGCCGCAGCAGAGCGACGTCGACGTCCCCGGTGGCGAGGCCGGCCGTCGGGTTCGACCAGGTGGCTTGCCGCATGTCGACCCGCCAGCCCGGTCGGGTGCGGGTGAACTCGGCGACGATGCGCGGGGTGGCCTCGTTGGCGGCACTGGCCAGGAAGCCGACGCGCAGCATCCGCTCGGCCCTGCTTGCCGCACTCCTCGTCTCCCGCAGCGTCGCGTCCCACTCGGCGAGCAGTCCGGGCGCCCGCGCCGCCAGGGCCCGGCCCGCCGCCGTGAGCGCCATGCCGGCCCTGGACCGTTCGAACAGGGGTACGCCCAGCCGGCTCTCCAACTGCCGGATCTGTTTGGTCAGAGCCGGCTGGGAGACGAACAGCCGCTCCGCGGCCCGGGTCAGGCTTCCCTCCTGTGCCACGGCGAGGAAGGAGCGCAGGAGCCGGTTGTCCACATCCATTCCATCAGGTTATAGAAGCTGGTATTGGACGCAAGCGGGGACCTCCGGCGAGCCTGGATGACCAGGGGTGCGGAGAGCGGATCGCCGCCACGCACGACCCGTTCCAGTACGAAGGAGTCCCATGTTCATCGCCTACGTGATCGTCACCGCCGCGACCGTCGCGGCCAACGCCGCGATCGCTGCCGCGGATTTCGCGAAGGCCGAGTTCGTCCTGGCCAACTCCGCTGAGGTGAACCTCCCGCGGACCTGGCTCCCGCGGCTCGCCACGCTCAAGGCCGCCGGGGCGGTAGGGCTCCTGGCCGGCCTCGTGGGATTCCGGCTCCTCGGCCTCGCCGCAGCGACGGGCCTCGTCCTCTTCTACGTGGGTGCCATGGCCGCGCACGTCCGCGCCCGGGTCTTCCGCAACATCGCCTTCCCCGGCGCCTACCTGGCCCTGGCCGTCGCGTCCCTCGCCCTCGCCGTCGGCCGCTGAGCCCGACTCTGCCAGGGATCTTGAGATGAGGCGCCGATGCTCCGTCGCGCGAAATCGGCTGCGATGTCGTCCAGGACACCGGCGGGACCTGAGACGAACAAGGCGTCGAGATCCAGGGGCTGGCGCCCGCGCGCATCGCGCGGGCGAGCCGAGGATACGCCCCGGGTTGGTACAGCAGGTTCTGTGCGTGGATCGAGGCTTTGGCCCCTGCCTCGCGGCGGTCTTCGACTGCCACTCCGCCTCCGCGTCGCTGACGAGGATGAGAGCCACGCCTTGCGCGTAGGAGGTGAACATGAACATGTACCGGAAGGCGTCGGCGGGTTCGAGGCCGAGTCCGTCGAACGAGCAGAAGACGTTTTCGCTGTCCGCCGCGAGAGCCGGGCTGAAGTCGCGCGGGTCGTCACCACGACCCTCGGCAGGATCCACGGGTGGCGGTGGTACAGCCTTCCAGTCGCGGTGCGCGGCGCGTTCGAGGCCGTGGCGCCGGTTCCGCGGCGGTGGGTCGGGCAGCGGAACGTCGGCCATCGCGGTCTCCACCATCAGGGTCACCAGGTCGGCCTTGGGCGCCACATGCCGGAAGACGGACATCGTGCCGGTGCCGAGTTTCATGGTGGCCCGGCGCATGGACAGCGCGTCGAGCCCCTCGGCGCACGCGATCGCGATCCCGCCCGGCACGATGCGGTCGACGGTGCGATGTGGCGCCGCGTCGCCGCTCTCCGGGATGTCGGCCAACGCTTCCGCCCTGCGCGCTCGGCAGGCCCTCGCCCGGCACGAGCGGGAACAGCAGAACCTCGGCCGCCCTGGTCCGCGGGCTCCAGCACCCTTCCGCACCACGCGCATGCCGACCGCATGGCCATCGATGAACTTCTTTTCGTCACGCCTTGGAGGTGTGACGAAATTCTGGTCCGTCGATGCGGACATCCGTGCAGCTCGCATTGAATCAGCAGTTCAAAAGGCTGATGTGCCGATTCGACGCGCGTGCGTACTCTGCGCCTGTCGATGCGTACAGAGTACGCATCCGGGGTGATCAAATCCCCGTACGGCCATCCACGGCATCGCCCAGCCACCCGACCACGACGAACAGAGAGTCCCAGACGTGTTCTCCTCTGCCATCACCGACTTCTGGCTGAGTCCGTCCCCGACCGGTCGACTCCTCTGCAGTGACGACAATTTCAGTGTCACCGCCGATTCCGCCCTGGCGGAGTCCGAACGACTCACCATTCTCACAACGACTGACGGAAAGACACGCGTACGGCTCACCCCGGCTCTCGCCGCGTCCATGGCACTGGAAGAAGGGCAGTCGGTCGATGAGGCGGGCTTCCGGCAACGCCTGAAGAAGTCCGGAATGTCGCTGCACGGAGCCGACAACCTGTTCTACTTCACCGAAAAGGACCGGGAATATTGCTCGGCGAACCGGACGCCCCCTCGATCCGCCCGCTCACTGAAGCCGATGCGCGGGCATTCGGGCAGTTCGAGGAAGCCGCGTCGGAACAGGACCTCGACGACGCATATGTCGAACTGGATCACTGGGCCGTTCATGGCGCGTTCGAAGACGGACGGCTGGTGTGTGTGGCGAGCATGTACCCGTGGAACGATGCCCCGTTGGCCGACCTCGGTGCACTGACACTCCAGCCCTACCGGGGAAAGGGGCACGCACGGCGCCTCGCACGGGCGATCTCCCGGCACGCCCTCGCACGGCAACACGAACCTCAGTACCGCTGTCAGCTTGACAACCATGCCTCGGTGGCGGCGGCCGAATCAGCTGGCTTGACACGATTCGGCACGTGGGACGTCGTCTCGCCGGATGGAAACACTCCATGACGCCGGAAGGGGTGCTGATGGATGGTGTCCCACGTGATGAGTCGATTGCAGCAGCAGGGAGTGCCGGTGAGGCCGAAGAATGCCAGGTAGCCGCAAAGGCAGCCTACGTAGCGGTGGTTGAGCTTGCGGTAGCTGGTCAGCCAGGACTCATCTGCTCGATGAACCACCTTTCGGCGCCCTGAACCGATCTTTGACCTCCCGGCGTGGCGTTGGTCGGATGCTCTCGCGACCGGGTGGCGGCGCCGCCGCCCGAAGTGGCCGAGAGCGTGGCGGCCGACGAACGCCGCGAAGGCAGCGGGCTGATACGCACCCCACCGGTGTCGGCGGTGTACCCCGTGCGAACCCTGCAGATGGACCTGATCGACGGCACCACCCTGCAGACCACACTGGACGATACGGACGACGTCCTCAACACCGTTGGCCGTACTACCACTTTGACCCGACGGTGCCGTGTTCGCGGCCCGTACCCATTACCACGACATCCGCGACGACTGAGAACCGAGCTTGTGGATGCTCGACCTGGACAAGGAAGTTCCGGCTGCCGAGCTCTGCACGGAAGCGGGCATGGGCGCCGCCCCCGAGGGGCCGGCAACCTGCTGCCCGCACGCGCCGTCCAGCATCCGACCACGTCCAGGACCTTCACACCCCTGCATCGCCGAACCGCCGACCATCGCAGTCCGGACGACGGCTCCCTGCCCGTCCCACTCCCACGACGAGGTACATCCGTGCAGATCCTGACCACGACGCACAGACGGATACCGGCCTTGGTCGCGCTTCTGTCGCTGCTCCTCACCGGCATGGCGGCCATGCTGCCGTTGCGTACCTCCGAGCCCCGGCCGGCCTCCGCCCCCGTCGGCGACTTCTCGGCGGCCCGTGCGGTCGCCCGGCTCAGCGGAATCGCGACGGTCCCTCACCCGGCGGGTTCGGCCGCACAGTCGGACGTACGGGACTATCTCGTCGGTGAGCTGCGGCAACTGGGGCTGCGGCCCGAGATCCAGAACCGGGTTGCCCCCTCCCGTGTCGAAGGAAACCAGGCCACCCTCGGGTCCGTCTCCAACATCCGGGCCACGATCCCGGCAAGATGCCCGCCGGCCGGGTCCTCCTCGCAGCCCACTACGACTCCGTGCCGATCGCCCTTGGCGCCGCCGACGACGGTGCCAACGTCGCCGCCATCCTCGAAATCGCCCGCGCACTCAAGACCGGACCGCAACCTCGCAACGACGTCGAGCTCCTCTTCACCGACGGCGAGGAGCCAGGGCTGCTCGGCGCGCAGGCTTTCGTCGACGGCGAAGCCGGCGGGCACCGGGCGACCGCCCACCGGCAGACTGTCGTGGTGAACATGGAGGGCCGGGGCTCCTCCGGGCCTGCCATGATGTTTCAGATGGCGGGCACCGGCCTCACACCCGCCCTGCGGGAGTCCGGGGCACTCGCCACGTCGCTCTCCACCGCCGTCTACGAACAGCTGCCCAACTACACCGACCTGACAGCCTTCGAAGAGGCCGGGACGCGGGGTCTCAACTTCGCCTTCCTGGACGGCTCCGCGCACTACCACACCGAGCACGACACCATCTCCCGGCTCGACCGCGCGAGCGTGCAGGACATAGGGGACGCGGCACTGGCAGCGGTCCGTCAGCTCGGCGGTGCGGACCTCTCGCAGATCGGTGCGGACGCCACATACTTCTCACTGTTCGGCACGGTCGTGTCGTACCCGGCATGGCTGACCCTGCCGCTCACGGTGGTGGCCGTCCTGGGTGTGTTCCTGTTGCTGTGGCTCGGCCGACGCCACGGGCTGTCCCCCGGCGGGGCCGGACGGGCCGCCGCGGCCTTCCCGCTCACACTGATCGGCGCGGCGGCCATCGGCCTGGCCGGGTGGTGGGCGCTGGGCCTGGCCCGACCGGACTTCGTACTCAGCGAGGGCAGGGTCTACCACGGTGGCCGGTATGCGTTGGGCGAGACGTTGCTGCTCCTGATGCTGCTCGTCGCCTGGTACCGCTGGGCCCGCCGCAAGGCGTCTCCGCTGGACATCACGGTGGGTGTGCCCGGATGGTTCGCGCTGCTCGCCCTGGTCTGTGCGGTGCTGCTGCCCGGGGGCGCCTACCTCTTGACGTGGCCGGCGCTGATCGGACCGGTGGTCGTCGCCATGGCACTGCGGTTCACACCTGCGGAATCGCCGTGGCGGACGGTGGCCGGAGCGGTGACCGCCGTACCGGCCGTGGCACTTGTCCTGCCCGTCGTGCTCCTGCTGCTGCCAGCCCTCGGACTGTCGTCCACCGCCGCCCCGTTGGTCCTCTCGGCTCTGCTCGGAGCCATGCTGCTGAGCCTCCTGGAGTTGCTTCCCTCGCGCAGGGCGGTCACCGCCGGGATGCTCGCGGTGGCGGTGGCAGGTGTGGGCACACTGGCCGTGGGTACGGCCCTCGACGGCTACGACGCCGACGAGCCCCGGCCGATCAGCCTTGGATATGCCCTGGAGTCCGATACGGGCAAGGCCACCTGGGTCAGTCTCGGTGACACCACCCAGCCCGGTGCCGGCGGGCTGCTCACCGGTGAGCCGGCCCGCTATGACGACCGCATCCCACCGCTGGGCGGCGTCGCGCTCGCGAACGGTGCGGCCGAGGTCGCGTCCCTGGACACCCCACGCACCCAGAACGCCTCAAGCACCGAGGCCAACGGCGTGCGTACGGTCCGTGTCCGCGTCCAGGCCCATGCAAAACGCCCACAGCATCGACGTTCACGCCGGGACCGGCGCCCACCAGATCTTCGACGCCACCGTGGAGGGCGCGAAGCTCACCGGCGGACCCAAGCACTCGGGGAGCACCTGGGGTTGGAGCTTCAGCTACGCCGCTCCGCCCGCCGAAGGCATCGACGTCGTCATCCGTGTTCGTGGCAAGGGCCCCCTGCCACTCCGTGTGGTGTCCACCGCAGTCGGCCTGCCGGACGGAGTCGGCGCGCCCGCCCCGGCCGCAGACCGGAGTTGGGCAAGCTGGCCGTCGGTCGCCGGCCAGACCTTCGTCGTACGGACCTTCCGGCTCTGACCGCACCGCACGAACGGCCGGCTACGGAGATCCATCCGTTCTGGCAGCCGTCGCAACACGTGCCCGTTCTTCTCTGTCCGGCAGGGGAATGGCCGGCTGTGTTTCGGGGAGGAGACCAGCGAGGCGAAGGGAGGGGCGGCGTCGTTCGGCGGCAGCCCGGCTGGATGAGGCCGGCTGGAGGCGCTGCGGGAACCGGTGTCCTTCGAGGGGCGGGCCGACACCCTGTGCGGTGTCGGGGCGGTCCCGGGCACCGTTGCCCGTCCTGGAGGACGACCGGGACGGACAACTGGTCCCGGTTCACGGGGCGGGCGGGGTCAATCCATTCTTTCGTGATTCTCAGGCGTTGCGATCCGAACCCGTGACGTGCAAGAACCCAACGATTCGAGTGTGGTCCATGCGACGACCGTTAGGCATGACTTCCTGTGGAACACACACGACTTGGGTGGCCCCCCGCATGCCGGCTCACCGCCGCAGCGGTTCCGCCGCATACGGCCGGCGGCGAGAAAAGGCCATCCGGAGGTGACGGCGCCCGATGTCCGCCTCGGGCCGGATCTCGGGCGCGGTCACCTCCGCCGGTTCGGAGCCCTGCATGTCACCCCGCAGACGCCCTTGCCGACATTGCCATGCAACAACGATCGAGTCGCGCCTCCCGGGTGGAGCCGAGTCGTAGTGGAGGCCTGGACCACCAGGTGTTTGAGCCTTACGAACGGCGTACCAGCGACAGTCACACCCAGAACCCACTGGTTTCCCGATCTTACGAATGACCGGAGCAACCCCATTGAAAGGCAGGACCCCTGTGAGCAGGACACCGCATCACGTCCCCGAGCCGCGCGCACTGCGCGACCGGGTGACCGCCCCTTCGACAGTCGACCTGCCCACGGCTGGTGAGGGCCTCGTCTGGAGACCAGTCACTGCCGCAGACATCGATCTGCTCCTCGACCTGGAACGCGCCGCAGGGATGGTCGATCACCCGCGCTCGCTGGTGATGAGGGACGAGTTGGAGGAGGCATTCGCCGACGAGACCTTCACCCCCGAGCGCGACGCGGTGATCGCCCTCGATTCCGACGGCCGCGCGGTCGCCTACGGTTCGGCCGTGTCCCCGGCGAGCCCGGAGACGATCTACTGGGTGGAACTCGATGGAATGGTGGCCCCGCACCGTCGCGGCGAGGGCATCGGCAGCGCGTTGCTGGCATGGCAGGAGGCCCGTGGCCTCCAGCATCTCGCTTCTTGCGACGCCGCCCTGCCCGGGTGGCTGGCCGTGGGCGCGGACGTCCGTGCCACGCGTACGATCCGGCTCCTGGAGGCGAACGGCTACGAGCGTGCCCGGTGGTGGCTGGAGCTGGAACACGACCTCGTGGTGCCGCTCGCCGAGCCGCCTTCCCCTTCGGGGGTGCGGCTCGTGCCCTACGGCGAGGAATGGGCCGAGCCGGCCAGATCCGCATGGAACGACGCCTTTCGCGACCACTGGGGCACTCAGCCGATGACCGCCGCCGAATGGGCCGCCGGTGACTGCCTGAAGGCGTCCCGCCCGGACCTGTCCGTACTCGCCCTCGCCCCCGGAACAGCCGACGCGTCCGAGAGCGAGCGCGTCGTCGGCTTCGTCCTCGTGGACGTGTCGCCGGAGGAATGGCCGCTGCGCGGGGGCCCGTTCGGATACATCTCGTCCGTCGGGTACGGCGGGAGGCGCGGGGGCAGGGGCTGGCCCGCGCCATGCTGGCCCACGTGCTGCGGACGCTGCGGGCCGATGGCTTGGGCCACGCCGTGCTGGACGTCGACGCCGAGAGCCCCACCGGCGGCCTCGGCCTGTACCAGAACCTGGGATTCACCGTCACCGACCGCTCGGTCAGTCTCGTCAAGCGCTTCTGACCTCGGAGATCCTGGGGCTCTGACGACCTACTAGGAGCGAGTTGTCATTGCCGGACCGGGCGCCGAAGCGGGCAGGGCCGCGGTGGGATCACCGACAGGTGATCGACGCGATCCCGTTCAAGCACCGGACCAGGACACCGTGGATGAGCCTGCCCAGAGTATTGGGTAGGGGACAGGAGCCCATGTCCGGCTTCGGAAACGGGTGCCCGACAGCACGCGGGAGAAGGTACTTGCTCTCCTCATCGTTCCAGCCAACTCGGCCGGGCCGCCGTGGGTCTTCTGCCAAGTGCTCGTGTTCAGCTCTCGATGAGACTGACGATCACTGCTGAGAGCTGGATCCGGACCTGCGAGGGGTGGTTCTGGGGTGTTTCGCAGTCGTATGAACTCTCTTCGTGTCACGATCTTCTTCGGCCGTACCAACGGGCGATGACTGACTGCTTTTGATGAGGGGATATGACATGGCCGAGCGCCAGAACGGCATGGTGAAGTGGTTCAACGATGAAAAAGGATACGGCTTCATCACACCTGAATCCGGCCCCGATCTGTTCGTCCACTTCCGGGCGATCCAGGGAAACGGCTTCAAATCCCTGAAGGAGGGCCAGAAGGTGACCTTCGTGGCTGTCCAGGGCCAGAAGGGGGTGCAGGCCGACGAGGTTCAGCCCGAGGCCTAGGGACTGTTTCTTGGATCATGTTCGGAGCCAGATCGCGAGGGCCGCGAGGGTGACGGTGCCGAGGTAGATGTAGGCGCGTTTCTCGTAGCGG